>NZ_JAVLBO010000009.1:15414-57027 GCF_031581085.1 Pontimonas sp. | reverse complement strand
CTGGCGTCCCAACCAGAACGCGTCGATGATGGCCAGTGCGAAGAAGGCCCAGAGCACCATGATCGAGATGACTTGGGCTTCCATCGAGGGCAAGAACGTGGCGATGATCACCGCGAACATCATCGGGATGAGAAATTCGCCAAAGTTCCAGCGCGAGTCGACAAAATCCCGAACCCACTTGCGTTGCGGGCCTTTATCGCGCAGCGGCAGGTAGCGCTCATCACCGCGGGCCATGCCGTCCCTGGCTTTGTCACGCTGCTCGCGCTGGCGAGACTTCCGCTCTTTACGGTTATTCGACACGAGAGGTCTCCGGGCGGCGGCCTCTCGATCTTTCCGCCTGGGGGTGGGTCGGCCTTTACCGACGACCTGGTCGTCGGTGTGGGTGCTGTCGGTTTCGCTCACGGCTGCCACTCTCCTGTTACGTCTACGCATTAGATTACCGGCATGAGCGTGAATAGTGACCGGCAGGACACTCTGGACTCCCTGAGAGGCAGCGTCTCGGCGCTGCAGAACGATGTGCACACCGTGCTCGAGCGGCTCATCGCGATCCCTTCGCTGTCGAAACCTGGCAGTGACCCCGCGGTGTTGGAGCAATCGGTGAACGCGGTGCGCGACATTTTTGCGCCCCTCCTCGCGTGGAACAGCATCGATATTGTTCGCGCGCCAGGGGGAGCACCGGCACTGTTGGCGAGGAAAGACCCGGCACCTGGTTTCCCCACCGTGTTGCTCTACGCCCACCACGATGTGCAGCCCACGGGTGATGAAGGGCTGTGGACTAGCCCTCCCTTTGTCGCTACCGAGCGCCAGGGCCGCCTCTACGGTCGAGGCAGCGCCGATGATGGCGCCGGGATTGTCACCCACTATGCCGCCATTCGAGCACTGAGCGACCGAGCGGGTGGGGCACCGGGCCTTGGAGTGGTGGTTTTTATTGAGGGGGAAGAAGAAAGTGGCTCGCCCACTTTCGCCACGCTTCTTCAGACGTATGCTTACCAGCTAGCTGCCGACGTCATCGTGGTGGCCGACTCGGATAATCCGGCACCGGATCGACCGGCGTTGACGACGAGTCTGCGGGGTGTTCTCGGCGTCACTCTCACCGTGAGAACCCTTGAGAGCGCCCGTCATTCGGGCCTTTTCGGCGGACCTACCCCCGATGCTGTGGGTGTGCTGGTCCGCGTGCTGAACTCCTGTTGGGCCGAAGATGGCTCCGTCGCGATAGCCGGAGTGCAGGGTGTGGCGGCGAGAGAATCCGGCGCGATAGCGGAGGACACGCTGCGCGCTGAGGCGGGAATTTTGCCCGGTATTGAACTGTGGGGCCAGGGTGACATTTCGAGGCGCCTGTGGCGAGAGCCAGCGCTCACCGTCACAGGAATGGATGTGCCTCGGGTGGCAGAGGCGTCGAACACGTTGATCCCCCAGGCGTCTGCGCGACTGAGCCTTCGTATTCCCCCCGGTGTGCCGGCCGCCACCGCCCAGTCGGCACTCGAATCGCACCTGCGCGAGCACGCGCCGCCGGGCGTGCTCCTGGAATTGTCGAATTGGGAGGCGGGTGAGGGCGTCGATCAGTCACCAGAACACGTGCTTCTTGGTGAATTGGCCGACTGTTTGAGCGATGCGTATGGCAACCCGGTCGACTATCAGGGCGTGGGCGGAACGATTCCGTTCGTTGCCCACTTGGCAGAGCGTTTTCCGGATGTTCCGATCGCCATTACGGGGGTGGAAGATCGACAGTCAGCCGCCCACGGCATTGATGAGTCGGTTGACCTTTCGATGCTGGAGCGGGCGGGACTTGCGGAAGGACTGTTTTTGACCCGATTGGAGGAGAGTCGCATCCAGGATGCCTCCACCAACCCGCGCTAAACTAACGAACCGAGACGAAAGGTGTGCCAGATGACGCAGTCGACTGAAGAAAAAACCCACACTCACGGTGTCACACTCACTGACACGGCGACGGAGAAGGTCCGTTCGCTGATCAACCAGGAAGGTCGAGATGACCTACGCCTTCGCGTCGCCGTTCAACCGGGCGGCTGCTCAGGCCTGATTTACCAACTCTTTTTCGATGAGCGCCTGATGGAAGATGACGTCGTCGCGGACTTCGAGGGTGTGGAAGTCATTGTCGACAAAATGTCGACCGCGTACCTCGAGGGTGCAGTTGTCGACTTTGAAGACACCATCCAAAAGCAGGGTTTCACCATCGACAACCCGAATGCCGGCGGTAGCTGCGCCTGCGGGGATAGTTTCAGCTAAGTTCCAGGAAAAACCCGGCCTGCGCGGAGCGTTGTCGTGAACGCTGTGTCGTACACTAAAACAGTCACATAGGTAGAGGAGAGCCGTGAGCAAGCTTCGCTCGAGGTCCACCAGGGCCGCAGCTATTTTGGTGGGCTTGTCGCTTGTGTTGGCCGGCTGCACCTCACAGTCTGCTGTCGGTTGGTTACCGACAGAGCGGGGTCTGACTAACCAAACTGACCGCGTCATCGACCTGTGGGTCGTCTCGTGGATTGTTCTTCTGGTGGTCGGCATCATCACGTGGGTGCTGATTATTTGGGCTGCGGTGGTCTACCGTCGTCGAAAAGGCCAGTCGGGCACTCCGGCGCAGTTGCGCTACAACATGCCCATCGAGACGTTCTACACCGTCGTACCGCTCATTCTTGTCCTCGGCTTCTTCGCCTTCACCGCCCGCGATCAGGCGATCATCGAAGAACCGTTGCCGGATCCGGACGTTCGCGTGGAGGTCTTTGGAAAGCGTTGGGCGTGGGACTTTAACTACCTCAACGAAGAGGTGTATTTCTCCGGTATTCAAGCTCAGGAGCTGCCCGAGGGTCCCATTGACGCGGAGAGCTTGCCGACGCTCTACCTTCCGGTTGACCAAAAGGTTGAGATCACCATCGAGTCGCGCGATGTCATCCACTCGTTCTGGATCGTCGACTTCCTCTACAAGAAGGACATGATTCCGGCGCGCACGAACTACTGGTACTTCATTCCCCAGCAGGAGGGTGTCTACCGGGGTAAATGCGCCGAGTTGTGCGGGGAATATCACTCGTTGATGCTCTTCGAGGTTCACGTGGTCAGCCAAGACGAGTACGACCGTCAGATGCAGGCACTGCGCCAGCAAGGAAACACGGGACGCTTAGGACCCGAGAACAACGTCTTACAGAACCTGCCCGGTACGACAGCCACCGCAGAGGAGCGCTAAGTCATGACCCAGACGGCCCCACGTCCAGACGTTACCGACATCCCAGAGGGGTTCAGTAACGCCCGCGTTGCCAAGCGCGGAAACCTCTTTGTCGAGTGGCTCACCACCACCGACCACAAGAAGGTCGGCTACCTCTATCTGATCACCTCCTTCATCTATTTCCTCCTCGGTGGCGTGATGGCACTGGTCATCCGCGCCCAGCTCTTTGCGCCGGGTCTCGAAGTCGTCGCCACGAAAGAGCAGTACAACCAGCTGTTCACCATGCACGGCACCATCATGCTGTTGATGTTCGCCACACCGCTGTTCGCGGGCTTCGCGAACGTCTTGATGCCACTCCAAATTGGTTCACCGGATGTGGCATTCCCGCGGTTGAATGCTTTTGCCTACTGGCTCTTTAGCTTCGGTTCGCTCATTGCCGTCGCCGGGTTCCTCACCCCCCAGGGTGCGGCGTCGTTTGGCTGGTTTGCCTATACGCCTCTCTCCAGTCAAACCTTCACGCCCGGATTGGGCGGTAATTTATGGGTCTTTGGGCTGGGGCTTAGTGGTTTTGGCACCATTTTGGGTGCGGTGAACTTCATCACCACCATCATCACGATGCGGGTGCCCGGTATGACGATGTGGCGGATGCCGATCTTCACCTGGAATACCCTGGTGACGTCGATTTTGGTCTTGCTGGCTTTCCCCGTCCTCGCCGCGGCCATGCTGGCGCTGGGGAGCGACCGCGTGTTTGGCTCCCACGTCTACGACGCCGCCAACGGGGGAGCGATCTTGTGGCAGCACCTGTTCTGGTTCTTCGGCCACCCCGAGGTGTACATCATTGCCCTGCCGTTTTTTGGAATAGTGTCGGAGATTTTCCCGGTCTTCAGCAGAAAACCCATTTTCGGCTACAAGACGCTCGTGTACGCGACCATTGCGATCGCTGCGCTGTCGATGACGGTGTGGGCCCACCACATGTACGTGACGGGCTCGGTGCTACTGCCCTTCTTCGCACTGATGACGATGTTGATCGCGGTCCCCACCGGGGTCAAGATATTTAACTGGATCGGCACGATGTGGCGGGGATCCGTGACGTTTGAAACTCCGATTGTCTACGCGCTGGGCTTCTTGGTGTCGTTTGTCTTCGGTGGGCTGACGGGTGTCATCCTCGCGTCACCACCGCTGACTTTCCACACCTCGGATTCCTACTTCGTGGTCGCCCACTTCCACTACGTGGTCTTTGGTACCGTCGTGTTTGCGATGTTCGCGGGCTTCTTCTTCTGGTGGCCAAAGTTCACCGGGAAGATGTTGAACGAATCCCTCGGACACATCCAATTCTGGTTACTCTTCATCGGCTTCCAGATGACCTTCCTCATCCAGCACTGGTTGGGTGTCATGGGAATGCCCCGCCGCTACGCGACCTACATGGAAGAAGACGGCTTCACCTGGATGAACCAGCTCTCCACTATCGGTTCAGTGGTGCTGGCACTCTCGATGATTCCGTTCTTCCTAAACGTTTACCTCACGGCGCGTAAGGGCGAGAAGGTGACCGTGAATGACCCGTGGGGTTACGGCCGGTCTTTGGAGTGGGCGACGAGTTGCCCGCCACCCCGGCACAACTTCACCTCGATTCCTCGGATTCGCTCCGAGTCGCCCGCCTTCGATCTCAACCACCCCGAGCTCGATCTGCCCTTGGCGGTGGGGACGTCGAGAAAAGCCGATAGCGCAAAGGCGGAGAGCTAACCCGTGAAGACCAACATCATCCTGCTCTGGGTGCTTACCGCGTACTTTGCGGTGCTCGCTGCGGTCTACACAGTCTGGGCCCTGATCGACACGGGTGAAGTGGAATGGGTGGGAACCCTGGCGATTGCTCTCAGTGGCGCGCTGACCGTATTTATCGCCTTCTTCTTGCAGGTGGTGAAGAAAAACCAGGGCGGTGAGCTCCCCGAAGACCGACTGGATGCCGAGATTGATGACGGCGAAGCGGAGCTAGGGTTTTTTAGTCCCTGGAGTTGGTGGCCAATTTTCCTCGCCGCCGGCGCGGGGATGGCAATTCTCGGTCTCGCGGTCGGGGTGTGGGTCGCACTCTATGCGGTACCCCTCGTACTGATTGGGCTCGTGGGGTGGACCTACGAGTACTACCGGGGATATTTTGCCCGCTAATCAGGTCACCGTCCGTCAGGCGACGCCTGACGATCACGACCGGCTGTTGGAGCTGGTGGCTACGCTGGACCACGTCTTTGACGTCGTGCCTGCAAAGTTCAGCGACACGTTTCATTTTGTCCTCGCCGATCACGACCGAACCCTCGTCCACGTGGCCGAGGGAGACGACGGAGTCGTCGGCTACTGCCTGACCACCATTTCCCCACTTCTCTACTCCAACGGACCCTCGGCCCAGTTGCAAGAAATTGTGGTCGACGAAGACTCGCGCGTCTCCGGTGTCGGAACAGCCCTGGTTCAAGCCGTTGAGGCCGAATGCGAAGCCCGCGGTGTGACCCAGCTGACTGTTGCCGCCAGGCGGGCGGGGGGCTTTTACGATCGTCTCGGCTACAGCCAGCAGGCCGAATACATGCGCCGGTTGTTCTAAGCGTCATGAGCTCTCCGGCCGGGACGAGCATCACGTTTTTGGGTGCTGCGGGCACCGTCACCGGCAGTCGATTCCTCGTCGAATACGGCTCCCATCAGCTGTTGTTGGAAGCGGGCCTATTTCAGGGGCCCAAGCAGTGGCGCAGGCGCAACTGGGACGACCTGCCTCTCCCGGCCCAGCAACTAGACGCCGTCGTCATCTCTCACGCCCACCTCGATCACTGTGGGTATCTACCCCGCCTGTGGCGCCAGGGCTACCGGGGCCCCGTGTACCTCACGCCCGATACGGCTAACCTCGCCGCAATCGTGTTGCGAGACTCCGCGCACATCCAAGAGGAGGACTCTCGCTACGCGAAGAAAAAGGGCTTTTCCCAGCACAACGATCCTCAGCCGCTTTACGATTCAACGGACGCCGAGGGGGCCATCTCCCTTTTTGCCCCCATCAGTTATGGCCACTGGCAAGAGCTTGCGGGGGAGGGGAAGGTCAGGTTGCTTCCCGCGGGTCACATTCTGGGCTCAGCCATCGTGGAGCTGGATCTGCCGGGCGCCCATGTTCTACACTCCGGAGACCTCGGGCAGGGAGACCATCCCCTTCTTGTGGGCCCACACGTTATTCCCGACGCCCCCTACGACGCGGTCCTGGTGGAGTCGACTTACGGAGCACGCCTCCACCCGGAGGCAGAGAGCTCACTGGACGACATCATCCGGACGACCATCGCTCGCGATGGGACGGTGTTGATCCCCGCCTTCGCCGTCGATCGGACCGAAATCATTTTGGCGGAAATCAACGAGTCGATGGACGCCGGCCTCATTCCCCGGGTTCCTGTCTATGTCGATTCGCCGATGGCGATTAGGGCTCTCCAGGTCTACCGGCACGCGATCGATAGTGACCATCAGGAGATCCGGCCCGACATTCGGGACCACCTGAGCGCATCAGATGTGTTCAATCCGGGCACGCTCGAGACCCTAGCCACGCCGGAGGAATCCAAATCTATTAATGGGGCACCACCGTGCATCATCATTTCGGCGTCTGGAATGGCGACCGGCGGTCGAGTACTCCACCACCTCAAGAGGCTCCTGCCAAACCCCCACAACACGGTCGTCTTAACCGGCTACCAAGCCCACGGCACCCGCGGAGCGTCGTTGCGAGACGGCGCCCGCACTGTCCGTATTCACGGCCAGGACGTTCCTGTGAACGCCGAGGTGGTCGCACTCGAGCACTTTTCTGTCCATGCGGACCGGGACGATGTGCGGGCGTGGCTTTCGTCAGCAGCCACCTCGCCGAAGCGAGTGGTCCTCATTCATGGTGAAGATGACGCCAGAGCCGAGCTGAAGCCCCTGTTGGAAAAAGAATTTGGCGTCGACGTCGTTGCCCCGGAATACGAAGAGACCCTGCCACTGTAAGTACGCAGAACCGTCAGTGACAGGGCCTCTTCACGAGGTGTGTTGATCTAGTGGGGCTGCTTTTCCAGCTCTTTCTGGGACACCGGGCTGACCCGGTCTTCAAAGAACCAGTTTGAGGCGGCCGAGCGAAGACGGCGACCCACGGTGATTTTGCCCTTCTCGTTGGGCCGAACGGGAAGCGGTGTGTACTCCTCGTAGTCGAGCAGCTTCCAGCGTTCGTGCTCATCGAGCTGTTCGTGAACCTCGATGTATTCACCGCCGGGCAAGCGCACGATCCGTCCGCTCTCGTATCCGTGCAGCGCGATTTCGCGGTCCTTGCGCTGCAAGGCCAGACAGGTGCGCTTGGCGATGATGTGGGCAAGAATCGGTCCCGCGATCAGCAGAACCTGCAAGAAGGTGATTACGCCTTCAATGCTCATCCTGAAGTGGGTGGCGATGAGGTCCGAGCTCGCAGCCGCCCAGAGCACCCCGTAGAAGGTGACACCGGCGGCACCGATCCCGGTGCGGGTGGGGGCGTTTCGCGGACGCTGTGCGATGTGGTGCTCGCGCTTGTCCCCGGTCACCCACGCCTCGAAGAAGGGGTAGAGGAACACGGCAGCGAGGAACACGATCAGCAGCAGGGTCGGAACAAGTACCCCCCAGGCCCAGGTGTAGCCAAACCAGACCGTCTCCCAGCCTGGCGGAATCAGCCTCAAGGCACCATCGGCGAAACCGATGTACCAGTCGGGCTGGGTTCCCGCTCCGACAGGGGAGGGGTCGTAGGGGCCGTAATTCCAGATCGGATTAATGGTGAATGTTGAGGCCATCAGCATGATGACGCCAAAGACGATGAAGAAGAAGCCTCCGGCTTTGGCGGCGAATGTCGGCATCACCGGTGAGCCCACAACGTTGTCGTTGGTGCGTCCCGGACCGGCGAACTGGGTGTGCTTGTTGACCACCAAGAGCACCATGTGCAGCGCCAGGGTGGCGATCAAGATCGCGGGCAGGAGCATGATGTGCAGGATATAGAGCCGCGGAATGACTTGATCACCCGGGAATTCGTCCCCGAAGAGGAGATAGGAAATCCACACCCCAATCACCGGGAATGCTTTGACCATTCCATCGATAATCCGCAGACCGTTTCCGGAGAGCAGGTCGTCCGGCAGTGAGTATCCGGTGAAGCCCTCGGCCATCGCGAGGACGAACAGTACGAAACCGATGACCCAGTTCAACTCACGCGGCTTGCGGAATGCTCCCGTGAAGAACACCCGCAGCATGTGCAGTCCGATCGCGGCGATGAATAACAGCGCGGCCCAGTGGTGGGCTTGGCGCATCAGCAATCCGCCTCGGATGTCGAAGGACAGGTCGAGGGCGGTGTGGTACGCGATGGCCATTTCAACGCCCTTGAGCGGCAGATAGGAGCCCTCGTACTCGACCTTCGTCATGGACGGGTCATAGAAGAAGGTGAGGAAGGTACCGGTGATGAGAATCACCACAAAGCTGTAGAGGGCGACCTCTCCTAGCATGAATGACCAGTGGTCGGGGAAGATCTTCCGGCCGAGGGTTTTCACCGCGACCGAAGCGCTGGTCCGGTCGTCGATGTAACTCGCTGCCGCACCCGTAAACTTCATGCCCTTGCCGGGCTCTTGTTTCTGCTGTTCAGTGTTCGTTGCGACGCTCACAGTTCACGCTCCCAGAAGCTTGGTCCAACCGGCTCAGTGAAATCACTTTGTGCTACTAAATATCCTGCCTCATCAACGGTGATAGGAAGCTGAGGAAGGGGCCTGGCGGCGGGTCCGAAGATGACCTCGCATTCGTTCGACACATCGAACTGTGACTGGTGACAGGGGCACAGCAAGTGGTGGGTGTGCTGCTCATAGAGCGCCACAGGACAGCCCACGTGGGTGCAAATCTTCGAATAGGCGACAATGCCCTGATACGACCAGTCTCTGCGCTCTTCCGAAGCGTTCAGGTCTTCGATGGGCAAGCGCATGAGCAATACGGCCGCTTTGGCTTTTTCTTCCAGCTTGCCCGACTTGGTCTCTTTCAGCCCTTCGGGGATGACGTGGAACGCGGAGCCAATGGTGACATCGGCCGCTCGAATGGGCTCACCGGAGGGGTCTCTGGTGAGCCGCACGCCCTGATCCCACATGGTCTGTTTCATCTTTTCTGTGGGGCTTGCCGCCGGAGCAAGGTCCCTAAACAACACGACAGCGGGAATGGGGGTAGCCAGGAGGGCGCCGATCAGCGAATTGCGCACCAGAGAGCGACGGGTGAATCCGCTTTCCTTATTAGCGTCGGTGAAAATTTGGGACGCTTTCTCCCGAGTGTCGTCGTCACCCCTAGTGGGGTGGCGCTCTTCGATCATCTCCTCATCGGACATGAGGTTCTTGGCCCAATAGACGGCACCGAATCCGATCCCGAGTAGACCGAGCGTGATTCCCAGACCAATGAGACCGTTATTGAGCCGCACAGAGGTCATATCGCCGGGAATGATGGGGAAAATGACGTAGGCGACCGTGGCGAAAATACTGCCGACAACGGATAGGCCAAAGAACATGGCGATTCGCCGCTCCGCGGTGCGGGCCGCTTTCGGGTCTTTGTCCGTAATACGGTGCTCTTCGTCAGGCAAGCCGGGATTCTGCGGCGCGTCGGAGCGCTCGAGTGCAGAGCCGGGTTCTGGCTCGTAGCTCTCGTACGCATCGCTCTCGTATGCGTCGCCGTGTTCCTCAGGCTCTTTCGCCATCCGAGTCTCCTTCGTGAGTTAAATCGAGGGGGTCAATGGGCTTTGGCGGTAAGCCAGATCGTGATGGCGATCAGCACACCGAGTCCAATGATCCAGACGAACAGACCTTCGGCCACCGGGCCGATACTTCCGAGGCTGAAGCCTCCGACTGAGGGGTTGTTTTCCACGTACTGCAGATAGGTGATGATGTCGTTTTTGTCTTCGGGGGAGAGGTTCATGTCGCTAAAGACCGGCATGTTCTGTGGACCCGTGACCATTGCCGCGTACACGTGGATGGGCTCCACATCGACCACCGCGGGGGCCCATTTACCCTCGGTGAGTGCGCCTCCGGCTCCGGCTACGTTGTGACACATCGCACAGTTAATTCGGAAGAGTTCTGCTCCCACCGCGGCGTCGCCGTCACCGGCGTAGTAGCGAGGATCGGGGAGAGTGGGCCCGGGGGCCAGCGCCTGGACATAGGCACCCATGGCGTCAATTTGCGGTTGAGTGAACTGCACCGGCTTTTTCTCCGCCTGGGGGCCAGAAGCGGCCATGGGCATACGGCCTGTGCCCACTTGGAACTCCACCGACAGTGCCCCGACACCGATCAGGCTTGGACCGGCTTCGGTTCCTTCCGAGTTGGTGCCGTGACAGCTCGCACAGTTTGCGAGAAAGAGTCGCTCGCCGTCTTCGACCAGGCTCGCACTGGGGACCGGCGCTTCTTGTGCGCTCGCGATTCCCGCGGTGGTCGCCGAATACGCGCCGCCGGTCACAAACAACCCGAGAACCAACAGGGCAATACCCGCGAGCGGGTGTCGGCGGCCTCGGCGCTGGTGCTTAGGAGAAGTCATCGTGTCCTTTGAGTCTCGTGGGGTTATTGCAGTACGTAGATGACGAGGAATAGACCAATCCACACCACGTCAACAAAGTGCCAGTAATAGGACACCACAATCGCGCTGGTCGCCTCGCGGTGTGTGAACACTTTCACGGCATATGCCCGGCCAATTACCAGCAAAAAGGCAATCAAACCGCCGGTGACGTGCAGACCGTGGAAGCCGGTGGTCAAGTAA
Source organism: Pontimonas sp. (assembly GCF_031581085.1). Lineage (NCBI taxonomy): Bacteria > Bacillati > Actinomycetota > Actinomycetes > Micrococcales > Microbacteriaceae > Pontimonas > Pontimonas sp. The sequence continues at coordinate 46,097 of NZ_JAVLBO010000009.1, read as the reverse complement.
AAGGCTGAGCCGTAGGCATCAGAATTCAAAGCCAGGCCTTCACTCACGAGCACGGCATATTCGTAGACCTGTCCGGCAATAAAGATTGCGCCCATGAGGTAGGTCAGGAAGAACCACTCGATCATTCCCCATTTCGTGGGGGAGGCTCCCGTTGCGCGGGGCTGAAGCCGCTCCGCGGCAAACACCCCAAACTGCGCCGTCACGCTCGAGAGCACCAGGATGGTGGTGTTCACCGCGGCGAAGGGAACATCGAGAAACTCAATGCGCGACTCCCACAACTCCGGGGAAGTACTGCGCAGGGTGAAGTAAATCGCAAACAGCCCGGCGAAGAACATCACTTCGCTACCCAGCCAGACGATCGTTCCTACGGCGACAGTGTTGGGCCGGTTGATCGTGGGCTGCATGTTTGCACTAGTCACTGTAGTCACCCCCATATTATGCCCGATGTCTCTGGGAATCGTGGACCAGAAACCCCGCGACAGTGGCACAAAGTAGGCTGTGAATATGTCGACTGCGTCACGAACATGGCCGGAAATACTCCAGCACATTCTCTCGCCAGCCGATCTGTCGGTCGCCGAGGCGAGCGAGGCGATGGCTCAGGTCATGGCGGGTGGAGTCAGTGACGCCCAACTCGCCGCTTTTCTCGTGTCTTTGCGCGCCAAGGGCGAGACGGTTGACGAAGTGGTGGGCTTTCGCTCCGCCATTTTGGACAACGCGGTGGCGTTGGATGTGCCCCCCATGGTGCTCGATATCGTCGGCACTGGGGGAGACCCTTACGGTGCGGTAATCAACGTGTCATCTATCGCGTCGATCGTGGCGGCAGCGGCAGGTGCGCCCGTCGTAAAGCACGGCAACCGCGCCGCAAGTTCTGCCTCAGGTGCCAGCGATGTCCTGGGCCAGCTGGGCGTCAATGTGGATCTCACGCCCGAGCAGGTCGCCCAGGTATTCCACGAAGTGGGGTTGACCTTTGTTTTTGCCGCAAAGTTTCACCCCGGTTTTCGACACGCAGCCACCGCGCGGAAAGAAATTGGCATTCCCACCGTGTTCAATATCCTGGGTCCGCTGTGTAACCCGGCGAGACCGGAAGCGAGTGCGGTGGGTGTGGCCACTCTTGAGCGGGTCCCGCAGATGGCGGGCGTTTTTCGCACAAGAGGGGCGACTGCGTTGCTCTACCGTGGCGACGACGGCATCGACAAAATGACGACTACCGGACACAGCCGCGTGTGGGAGGTGACCCGCGGCCAGGTCATTGAGCACGTGATCGATGTGGAAGAACTCGGTTTGCCAAAAGCCCGCATCGAGGACCTTTTGGGGGAGAGTCCCGAACACAACGCCACTCTGGCACGCTCAGTGCTCTCCGGGGATCGAAGCCCAGCGCGGGACATCGTGGTACTCAATGCCGCTGCAGGATTGACATCTTTTGCGCTTGCGAAGAATCCCGCTGAACACGACCGGCCACTCCGGGAACGCCTCAGGGAAAACATTGAACGCGCCGAAGGCGCAATTGACCAGGGTCTGGCGCAGTCGACTTTCGATTCGTGGGTATCGGCCACCCAGTCGTTCGCCAGCTGACGTGCGTGGGCCCCAGCAGCCGCGGGGAGAGGCTCCCGCGGGCACCGAGGCCCCGCCATCGCTAAACTGACATAATAAGTATTATCGGTTAATACTAGTCCCGTTGAGTAACGTGTGTCCCTACAGGTGGGCGCCCGCGGCGATGACTTCTTCGGCGCTCGGCATTGCTATGGCGCCCCCGCGACGCGACGTGCAAATTCCGGCCACCACCAATGCCTTAGACACAAAGTCCTGCCAGCCCTGGTGATCAGCGGGCACGCCGTGTGCGGCAAGTTGGTGGATTATGGCGGCCATGGTGGCGTCGCCTGCCCCCGTAGTGTCGATCACCGGCAGTACTCCGTGGAGCGGGATGTCGGTCTGTTGTTCGTGACTGTAGAGGGTGACGGGCTCGCCCCCTCGAGTGACCAGCACCGCCTGGGTGGGTCCATCCAGTGTGGCCCAGGCGATCGAGTCGGCAGATTGCGCGGGATAGGCGGCTTCAATGTCTTCAATGCTGTACTTCACAAAGTCCGACTGGTGGATGAGAAAGCCCAAGCGCCTGCGATATTCGTCCCAGTCGGAGACCATTTTGGGTCGCACATTCGGGTCAAAAGTCTTAATTCCCTCGGCGACGCTGAAGCACTCTGACACCGCTTCAAAAGTCATATCTTCCAGCACGACTAAAGAACCCGTGTGGACGACGGCAGCCGAGGCAACCTGTCGACGATTGGCCGTCGCCGGCGGTAGTAAACCGTAGGAGGCGGGAGCGGCATAAAACGCATACTGTGGCTCGGCGTTGACAAAAGACGTCATCGCGATCGTCGTATTGATCTCCCCCACGTCCACGCTGAGGTCAACACCCACGCCCTGCTCGCTCAGGAAAGCCTTGAGCTTTGCCCCCAGGGCATCGGCGGCGAAAGAGCCCGCAAATTCCACCGGAGAGCCAAGCCGCGCGGCTCCCACGGCGACGTTCATGGGACTGCCACCCCACGCGGCCATGTAGTGGGGTTGGGCCGCTTGGCTGTGGGTCCCTTCGCTCGCCGAATCACCAGTGGTCTCGATCATGTCGACCAGTGCCTCGCCGATACTGACAATGTGTCCGCTCATCGGATCTCCCCCACTATCGTGTTCGCTTCTTCGCTCGCCCTCTGGCCCACACCCTCGCCCATCAGATCCGGTAGCTGACGGGGTTCAAAAGGCTCCTTGGTGGCCAAGAGCTCCTCGCGAGTCCACCACCGCCACGCGGTGACGTCAACCTGTTCGGTGTCAGACCACCCCGAACTGTCGGGCACAAATTCGTGATCGGTGTAGGCGACAAAATATTCCTGGTGGGCACCCGGGTAGATCGCTTCGTCGTAGGGAAGCGAGACGTCTTCAACCCAGACCCGGGGTCCTACATGGTCGAGGACAAGACCGGTTTCTTCCTGGACCTCACGACGGGCGGCCTCCTCGTGGGTCTCACCGGGGTCCACTCCCCCTCCGGGTAACACCCAGCGCGACCAGTTACTCGAATCAGGTGCACGAGTAAAGAGCAGCAGAGTCTTATGTTCCGGGGTGAGCAAAAGCACTCGACTGGTGGGTCGAAGCGCGGCAAACACTGCTAGTTGCTGGGGCTAAACGAGCTGGTGTCGCCCACCAGTCGGGTGTGGTCGTCGGGAATGTCGTCGACGATGGCGCGGGTCACTTCCGCGGCAAACTCCTCGACGTTGTAAATCTTGCCCGCCACTTCTTTCCGCTCGTCGAGAGCGCCGGGGTGCATCCGATTGAGCAGCGTCGCCGTGACGGTGCCCTCGATCATGTCGCCGGAGACGACCACAAATCCGACCTCTTTAGCCTCCAATTCGTCCTTCATCGCCCGCAGTGCATCCTCACCGGCGCGTTTTGACAGCGCGACCGGGCGATATTCGGGCATCGTGTCGACATCGCGGATGAAGTGAGCCTGGTGGCTGGTGATGAAGACAACTCTGCCTCCGGGCGCCAGCAGTGGCAGGGCGGCGTTTAACAGGCCGACCTGGGCATCGCGGTTGAGTTTCATGGCGTAATCCTCAGCGACGTCTGGCTCCATGCCACCTGAGGCATTCAACACGAGAATGTCTAAGCCGTTGAATGTATCGCGCAGGGTGCCCATCATTCCCAATACGGCAACCGGGTCGGTCAGATCAGCGCCGATGACAATGGCCTCTCCCCCGGCGTCGGTAATCTCTTGGGCAATTTTTCCCGCCCGAGCTTCCTTGTTGCGGTAGTTGATGGCCACTTTCGCGCCAGCCGCAGCGACGTACTGGATGACTTGAGCACCAATACCCCGGGACGAACCGGTCACGAGGACCCGTTTGCCAACTAGTTCATGATTTTCTAACGGAGCAGACATGAAAAGAACCCTAGCAACCCCCGCGGACTACCCTGGACTGTGGCATACCCCGCGCACACAAATGAGGAGGGACGACAGGGTGTCATTTTTTCCCGACTCAGCTCAGATCGTCGTTGCCCACCGTGGCCTCGCGTTGGACTCCCCCGAAAACACAATCCCGGCTTTCGCCGAGGCGCTTCGTGTCGGCGCGGACGTGTTGGAAACCGATGTGCACGCCTCGGCCGACGGGGTGGCCATGGTGTCCCACGACCCCGATTTGATGCGAGCGGCCGGCAGGCCCGACCGGGTGTCGTCTCTTCGTCATCGAGAGCTGTCACGAATCGACCTCGGTGGAGCCACGATGCCCACTTTGGCCGAATTATTGGAGGAGTTTCCGGAGGCGAAATGGAGCGTGGACATTAAACACCCCTCCGCGCTGGAGCCCGTGGTGTCCACGCTGTTGCGCGCCCGCGCCACGTCGCGTGTGATGATCGCGACGTTTTCGTCGACAACCAGAGCCCAAGCACTCAAAGCCCTCTCCCCCATCATCAACTGCGCAACGAGTCAACAGGTCCTTCCCGCCTACATCGCCTCTCGCGTGGGGTTGCCCGGGGTTGCTCACCGTTCACTCGCGGGAGCACAGGCGGTGTTTATTCCGCCGCGCTGGCGAGGGCTAAACCTCATCACGCCGCGGTTTGTCACCGCGCTGTCACGCCAACAGGTCACCCTCGGAGTCTGGACGATTAATGACCCAGACCTGATGAAGGACTACTGGGCTCTAGGGGTGCGCGCGATGGTCACCGACCGGGCCGATGTCGCCGTGGAGATGCGCCGCACACTCAGTTGAGCCATTGTCGTCTCGCGAAGCCGGCAATCGCGAGAGCGCTCAGGCCGAGAGCCATGAGCCACCACTCCAGCTGTTTTCCCCACAGCGCCGCGGGGGTGCTGTGGGTGGCGATCGGCACACTCTCGATCATGTAGCCCTCGGTGTAGGTCGGCAGTTGATCGAGGGTGTCACCGTCTGGAGTGATGACTGCGCTGGTTCCCACCGTGGAGATGTTCACCACGCTTCGACCCAATTCGACCGCGCGGAGCCTCGCGATGGCCAGTTGCTGGACGCTCTGGTCGGTTCGGCCAAAGTCGGCATTGTTGGTAGGGGCGAAAATGATGTCGGCACCCTCATCCATCATCTGGGCGAAAATGGCGTCATCGACAATGTCGTAGCAGATGGCAATGCCGGCGGTGTGCTCGTCGATGGAGAACACGGTGTCGCGGCTACCAAAACTGTAATCCCTGGGCACCAGGTCGAAAAGGTCGGGCGCGAGGGGGTAAATCAGGTCACGCCAGGGCAAGTATTCGGCGAAGGGCACCGGGTGGATCTTGTCGTATTGATCGGTTGCCCCTGATCCGCCACGGCCATCTTCTTCCCACAACAAGACACTGTTGAATGTTTCGTCACCGGATCGGGTGATCGCCCCCACGACCAACGGTGCAGCCATTTCGCGCACCACTTCGTCGGCCACTGCGGCCGCCATGTCATCGCGCAGGGGGTCGATATCGGAGGCGTTTTCTGGCCACACCACCACGTCCACGTCCTCACCGTAGAGGCGTTGGGTCACCCGGTGATGGTCGCGCAGGTTATCGCCGCGCTCGTACTGGGCAAAAAGGCCCGCATCGGCGTTTCCCTGGATGGCGGCAACACGCAGATGGTCGCTAATCGGAGTCGGAAAAGCAGGCCACACCACGAGGGTGGTCACAATGCCGAGGGCCAACACCGCACGGGAGGCTCGAGCGAGTCGATACTCCAACCACAGAGCCACTGCACCGGCGGCCAGCCAGGCGAGTATGAAGCTGAAGACTCCAGGGCCCACCCACGCCACCAGATGCGTCAGTGGCGTCTCAGACTGACTGTGGGCGAGACGGGCCCAATTAAAGCCCCCCGAGGGCCACACGGCAGAAATCGATTCGCGCAGCAGCCAGATGCTCGCCAAGACCGTCGGCACCATCCCCACGCGTCCCACGGGAGTCGGCCACAGCGCCGGCACCCAACGCCAGGCGAGGGTGAGAAGGACAAAACCGAGTGCAAAAAAAGCGGTCTGGGCGATGGTCAGCGCAATCCACGGCACAGGACCCAGATACACGGTGAGCCACCAAATGTGGATGCCGTAGTAGGAAAAGCCGCCGAGCGCTCCCACCAGGAGAGAAAACGGGACGCTTAACCCTCGGGCGGCAAAGATCATCAGCGATGCCCCCACCAGTGTGAGCGGCCACAGGTTCACATCCGGGTGCCCCAGGTCCATCACCCAACCGGCGACTCCGGCGAGAAGTAGCGACACGAGGGGCGGCAACGCCTCGCTCCCCCGGTGACGGGTGCTCGCTCGTGCCCCTGTTTGATCCACCACGCTCACAACCGAAAGCTTAGACAAGGCTGCTCAGGGCGACGATTCCCCGAAAGACTTGGGCTTTGGCCTCCATCGCACGCTTGCCGACCGGCCCGGTATCGACCTGCTCGATGTGGTCCAAGACGTCGACAACCTGTTTACACAGGCGCACAAAATCTCCCACCGCGACGTCGTCTTCGCCGATGACGGCGGCGAGATCGGCACCCGAGGCCCACTCCCACATCGCCGCGGCGCGATGGGCAGAGAGCGGATCGGGTCCCGTCAACTGATGACGGCGCTCGAGGTGATCCAGCCGCTCCCACAACTCCTCGGTGTGGCTCAGTGCACCACGAAACGGCCCCGGAGGAAGCTCTGAGGGTTTGGGGGGCATCTCATCGGCTCGCCCCTCGTGAACCAGCACCGAGACCATGGCGGCCAGGCTGGCGGGGTCCAACTCGGTCCACAACTGTCGACGAAGCGCTTCGGCGGTGAGCAGGTCGCGCTCGCCGTAGATGCGTCGCAGGCGCTCCCCGTGGACACTCAGCGTGTAGTCGTCCTCGCCGGGTCGAAGGTAGTCGAGCTCCTCCAACACGGCGACGACGCGGTCAAATACGACGCTGATTGCCCCGGTGCGCAGGTCGATTTGTCGACGCATTTTGTCCGTTTCGCGCTGTAAGCGCCACCAGCGCTCCGCCCAGCGCGCGTGCGATTCCCGGTCTGGACAGTGGTGGCAGGGGTGTTTTTTGAGCTCCACGCGCAACGCGTCGATTTCGCTGCGCTCAGAATCATCGGAGGTGCGCCGCAGCGCTTTTTCTCGATCAGACAGCGCGCGTCGAAGCGTGGCGTAGTCGGGAAAATGGCCCCGATCGCACTGGATGGCCTCCTCGTAACCGGCCAAGGATTCTTCGTTCCGGCGCACATTTTTCGCCATCTCCACCACGTGGCGATCGGCTTGAAACTGCGCGAAAGAACTCTCCAGGATGGTGCGGGTAGGTTCGTGACCGAATTGGGCGATGAGGTTCACCGCCATGTTGTAGGTGGGGCGGAAACTCGAGCGCAACGGGTAGGAGCGTTTTGAGGCGAGTTGAGCGACCTGTTCGGGGTTCATCCCGGGCCGCCAGGTAATCACCGAGTGGCCTTGGGTGTCGATGCGCCGCCTCCCGGCGCGCCCCGTCAGTTGGGTGTACTCCCCCGCCGTAATGGGCTTTTTCGATTCGCCGTCAAATTTTTCCAACTTCTCCAACACCACGGTACGCGCGGGCATGTTGATGCCCAGCGCGAGTGTCTCGGTGGCAAACACAACCCGCAATAGCTTGCGCCGGAAGGCCTCCTCAACGACCTCTTTGAACACCGGTAATAGACCCGCGTGGTGCGCGGCGACGCCCCGCAGTAGTCCGTCCACCCAGGCGTGGTAGCCCAAGACGCCGAGGTCCTCCTCATCGAGTCGTTCGCATTTTTCTTCGACCAGATCGAGAATCGCCGCTTTCTCTTCGGGACTGGTGAGATCCACCCCGCGATCGAGTGCGGCTTGGACGGATTTATTGCAGCCGACTCGGGAAAATACGAAGAAGATGGCGGGAAGGAGGTCTTCGCGCTCCAGCATCCCAATGACCTTCGCACTGGAGACCCGCGGTGTCGTTGACTGGTCATATCCGCGCCCTCGGCCCCGGCGCGCCCCACGACCGTAGTGCTGGCGGGTGCCCTGGTTTCGCTGCAGCGTGTGGACCAGCTGGACGATTTCGGGGTTGACCTTGGGGGTGACCCCCAGAGTGTCGCTGCGAAACAGTGGCACCATGCGCTCACCCACGAGCATGTGTTGGTAGAGCGGGACGGGTCGCTCTTCGCTGACAATGATGTCGGTATCTCCGCGCACGGTGTGCAGCCATTCGCCAAATTCCTCCGCGTTGGACACGGTGGCGCTGAGTGAGATCAGTTGCACCGAATCGGGCAGGTGGATGATGACTTCCTCCCAGACGGCCCCTCGGAAACGATCGGCGAGGTAGTGCACCTCGTCCATCACCACGTACGCCAAATCCTCCAAGAGCTCACTGTGGGCATAGAGCATGTTGCGCAGCACTTCGGTGGTCATGATGACCACGCGGGCGTGTGGGTTAATGCTGGTATCCCCGGTCAGCAGGCCAATCTGTGACGCGCCATACTCCTCGACCAGTTCGGTGTATTTCTGGTTCGACAGCGCCTTCATCGGCGTGGTGTAAAACACTTTGGCCGTCCGCGTCTGCAAAGCCAAGAAGATGGCAAATTCCGCCACAGCGGTCTTTCCGGCACCCGTGGGGGCCGCGACGAGCACGCCCCGGCCGGCCTCGACCGACTCACACGAGGCGATCTGGAACGGGTCCAAATCGAAGGCGAGGCTCTCGCGGTAGGTGGAAAGCCCCGGCGAATGGCTGCGTTTGGTGGCCGCCCGATAGCGCTCCGCGGGAGAGAGTTTCGCGGAAGAGGGGTCAGCCACCGGATCTGCCCTCCCGGGTTGCCGCGTCACCTAGGAGCAGTGCCGTCTTTTTCGCAGCCCGACGGTCGTGAAGCCAGGCGATCAAGGCCGCCAGGTAGTAGAGGGCAATAATCGGAATGGCGAGTAACACCATTGACACGACGTCGGCCGCTGGGGTGGCAATCGCGGTAAAGAGCGCGATGAGCACGATGGCGATACGCCAGCCCTTGATGATGGCGCGCGCGCTCAGCACACCGAGAACGTTCAGCACCACCAGAAATACCGGTAAGACAAACCCGACGCCGATGGCGACCACGAGCTTCAGCGCGAAGTCCAGGTACACCCGAGCGGTGAGCAGCGTCGCCGATTCTGCGGGGGCAAACCCGGTGAGCAGGATGACGATGTTGGGAAGGACAGTCCACCCGGTGAAGACTCCGGCGAAAAACAGCGGCACAGCGGCGGCGAGGAAGCCCAACACCACCCTCTTCTCCTGGGACATCAGGGCGGGGACAAAATAGGCCCAGATTTGATACAGCCAGACTGGTGCGGACAAGACGATGCCGAGTGTCAGTGCGATAGCGATTCGAGTATCGAAGGCCTCGCTCACGCTGGTGTAGTTAATCTCCGCGTTCCGGTCGCGCTCCTGGGCGATTTCTAGCACCGGATCTGACAGCGCGGCCCAGACAAAGTCGGCTAAAAACCAGCCTCCCACCCCGGCGAGGACAACGGCGACGGCACTGATGAGGAGGCGCTTGCGAAGCTCAACGAGGTGTTCCGCGAGGGACATCCTGGCCCCATCGGATCTGGCCACGGCTAGTTCTTCGGAAGTTCCTGCTCGTCGGAAGGTGCCGCCTTGTCCTCGTCGTCAGGCTGCGCCTTGACTTCGGATTTGAAGATTTTCATGGACTGACCCAGGCTCCTGGCGAGTGCGGGCAATTTGGGCGCACCAAAGAGCAAAATGATGAGCACTAACACGATGAGGCCGGTCCAGCCCCCCAAATTGCCACCCATTATCTGCTCCTCTTTCGTCCGACTGTTGCGGTCTGCCTGGAGTGTAACACCGGGGCCTTAAGCTCCTTCGGAGCCTGCCGTGGCCCCCAGCGCGCGCGAGGCAAAGTCCACTACCGCCGCTCTGGCTGATTCCGGGCCGCGCACGCGAACCATGCCCGGGTGGGAGCAGACAAAGCGCACCAGAGCGTTTTCGTGGGCGAAGGGAATGGTGGCCACGAATACGTCACCCTCCTGCTCGGGCGGGTTGTGTCGATCGAGATATTCGGCGATCAGGGGCAGTGCGTGGCGATCGCATTCGATGACCACCTGGAGATCAGCCGACGACGGGTCAAAAATCTGCCACGACTCGGGTTGATCCACATCCGGATGGCTCCACACCGCAGACTCCAGAGTGTCCACGGCGTTCATACGATCGAGCCGAAACACGCGCAGAGCCTCTCGAGTGTGACACCATCCCCGCAGGTACCAGGTGTTATCCCTCGCCTCGAGCGCGATGGGGTCCACACTGCGCCTGGTCGACTCACCCGAGGTGGTGACGTAGTCAAAACTCACCTGAGTGCCCGCGGCAATCGCCGCGTCGAGGACGTCTCTGGTGGCATCGACCGGCGCAGATTTCACCACCAGGGTGTCACCACCCACGTTGCCCGAAAGCGCCCGAAGTTTGCCGAGGAGTCGCTGAACGTCACTGCGCTCGCCGTATCGAGGGTGGGCGGCGAGGTACTGCAGCCCGGCGATGAGTGCGGCGAGTTCGCGCGGCGACAACCGGGGTTGCTGGTCGATGAGGATGGTGTTTTCAAAGCGAATAACGCCCTCACCTTCCAACGCATCCCAATCAATATCGAACAGATCGGCGTGCAGGTAGGCAGACGAGTCGCCCGGGATTCCCGCGCAGGCGATGAGCTCGACGGCCTTTCTGATGTCTTTTTCGCTGCGGCCAAATTGTGTGGCGGCCTGCTCGATCGTCACCTCGCCTCGATCCATTACAAACGGAACGAGGGCGAGAAACAGCACGAGGTTTTCCCCGGCCGCGTGTGAGGTGTTACCGGCCATGCTGGGCCACCACCGTATTCAGGGCCTCACGGTGTGCCATCTGGACCGCCTCGGGAGCGATAGAGCGAATGTCGGGTCCGTAGCCGGCCAATTCGACCCCCAGCGACACCGCATCGGTGAAATGCACGAGCACACTCTCACCCTCTGTGGAACTTCCGGGGCGATGGGCGAGCTCCAGCGCGGCGATACTTCCGGGTGTGACCTCGATGCGGGCCTGCTGTGACCAAAACAACTCGTCCAGCTCGGCCGTCATCGACTCGATTTGACCGGCGGCCGCGCTCCGTGCGGGCACCTCCAAGGCGGTCACCGGGCTCACAATGCGTCGAAGCAGAAAAGTTCGCTCCGAACCGCCTGGCTCTTCCACGCTCAGGAGGTGCCAACGGTTTTCGTGGAGCACCATGGACAGTGCGGAGACTGTTCGAGTCTTGGGCTGGCTCTGTCCGGGAGTGAGATAGTCAAAGCGCACCTGGTAGCCCTCGGCTACCGCGCGACGCAGAGTATCCAACGCGGGGTCTCGCGCGGTGATCATGGGAAGAAAACCGACCAGTGGTTCGTCCACCAACACGCCATAACCGGCGAGCTTTGTGTGAGTCAGCCGAGCTTCGACCGAGAGACTGCCCTCGCGCCACACCGCGGCCGCAGTGTTGAGCAGGCGAATGTCTTGTGCGTCTAACTGCCACCCCCGAGGCGGGTCGTACTCGGTTTTGGGGATGCGATAGAGCGTGGCCTTGTTGTTGCCCTGATCTTCTGCGGGGACGTAGGTCTCGAGGGGAATTCCCAATTCCCGCACGATGTCCTTATCGCGCTCGAAGCGCCGTTCGATGGTGGCCCGCTGTGCTCCCGCGTCAATGTCTTCCCGGTATCCGCGTACCGTCTGGAGAATGTGTTCTTTGGAGAGACCCTGCGTGGTCGCCATTAACGCCAGAATCAGGTGAAAGAGTCGATCCTCTGGTCGTATCGTCTGGGCAGCCACGGGCACATCCTACGCAACGCTCCGGTGTTCAGGCACTCGCGCTCACCGTTGGGGATACGCAGAGTGGTTAGCGGATGCCGAGGACGTCGAAGACGTAGACCAGGGTGGTCCCTTCGGGCACTCCCGCCGGACCGGCACCTTCTGGGTAGCCGGCGCTCGGGGGAACCACGATGGAGACCTGAGAGCCCACGGTCTGGCCGACGAGTCCGTCGTAGATACCGCCGATCACCCCTTCGGGTGCGTCGCCACTCGAGCCATCGACGAGGAGCACATCGAGGGGCGTTTGCTGTTCAAAACTCGAGGTAAACATCTGCCGGGTTTCCCACACCACTCCGGTGAAGTGGACGACCGCGGCGTCTCCGCTCGCTAGAGGTGGGCCGTCACCCTTCTTCACGGTGTAGACCTGGAGGTCTTCTGGCGGTGCACCCATCGGAAGGGTGACGCCGTGAAAGCCTTCGGGATGGGTGACCACCATGGGTGAACCGGATTGGGAGGCGAGCGGCCTGCCGTTTGCTTGGCTGAGGTAGGAGCTGACCACATCGACCACGATGACCGCAGTGGAGTCGTTTTGGACGAGGTCATCTTCGGGCACTGGGCCAAACACGCTTTCCACCGTGTCGGTCACCACAATGCGGTCACCAGCCTGTGCACACTGCAATGAGCGGGAAAAGAAGTCTTCACTCTCGGGGTCGACCACTCGGCGCACGGACTCTTCGTCGGTGAAGCTACTGGCGGTCAAGAGTTGCCCATTAGCGCCGAGGAAGGCCGCGATGTGAAAGTCGACGGCCGCGCCGGCGCGAGCGATTTCGCCCTCGCCTTCAACGGTTGTGGATATTTCTTTGCCGTCGGTTATGAGCGGTGTGGGGAAATCCACGACGGGTGGCCTGCCCGGACCCTCGGGATCTTCCACGCTCACCAGACTTGAGGCTTTACCGGCCGTCGCCACCGGTTCACAGCCGGGGTCACCGGCGGTGATCACGGCCACTCCCCCGGCCACGACACCCACACCGATCAGACCCGTAATGGCAATAGACAGCCCAGAAATTCTTGTCATGAGGCCTCTATTCTATGCCCGCTGGAGAGTCGCCGAGGTCGCCAGAACCGCGACCCGAGCGGGTGTCCTCGACAGGGTGTGTGGGCTCTGCCCGGCGGGCTTTGTCGGCTCGTGCGGTGCTCTCTCGTTGGAGCTGTCGAATCTTTTTGGCCGTTTCGGTGCGCTGGCCGACCGCGCCGGGTGTCCAGGCTTCGATGTCCTCAGCCAAATAGTCGGGCTTGACTTTTTTTCCCGGCCGCACCGGCAGTGTGGCGCCGGGGGCGAGTGTGCGCGCCCAGCACAGAAAAGCGGTGTGTCCGATCATTCGATGCTCTGGGCGCACCGCGAGACCTTCGACGTGCCAGGGTCGGTTCAGCGTTTCCGAGGCTTCGGGCTCGGTGGTGCGCTCGGTGTCGCGAAGCGCTTCGATCACACGAGAGAGCTGAGTCACGGTCGCCACGTAGCAGAGGATGACCCCTCCGGGGACGAGGGTGCGCAGGCTCTGCTCCAGGCATTCCCAGGGTGCGAGCATGTCGAGAATGATGCGATCGACAGAATGATCGGGCTGATCGGCGAGGACATCGTTGAGCTCACCTGTTCGAATATCCCACTGTGCAGGCGGTGACCCGCGGTAAAAGGTCTCGACGTTGCCGCGGGCAATCTCGACAAAGTCTTCTCGCCGATCGACTGACACCAGGGTGCCTTCGGGGCCCAAGACGCGATGCAGCCACAGGCTGAGCGCACCAGAGCCTAAGCCGGCCTCCAGCACCGTCTGGCCTGGATGGATATCGGCGCGCTGGAGAATCTGAGTGGCGTCTTTGGGGTAGATAATCGCTGCCCCTCGGGGCATCGACAGCACGTAATCTTCTAAGAGAGGGCGCATCACCAGGTACTCCACCGCCTGTTCAGTGCTCAGCACGCTGCCCTCGGGCAGGCCAATCAGGGCGTCGTGCGAGAGTGAGCCCCGGTGTGAGTGAAATCGCCCACCGGCCTCCAGGACGAAAGTGTGGTGTCGACCTTTCGGGTCGGTCAGGCGCACCACTTCACCTGCTTCGAGCAGGGTGCTGGGACTCACCCCGCGTCCTCGCGGCGTTGCCATTCACGCTCAATATCGTCCAAGGTTTTGTGCTCCATCGAGTCCCACCGGCTGTGCACGTAGGTGTCAGGAATGTCGATGTGCAGGGGGATTCCAATAGTGAGGGCTCCCGAAGAGTAGGCGGCTGCCGCACCGAAGACCGAATCTTCGAACGCGACCGACTGGTTGACATCCACACCGAGTGCTTCGGCTGCCCTCAGGTACGCCTCGGGGTTGGGTTTTGGCTGCTCGACATCGTCACCGGCGATCACAAAACCGAAGGCCTCACGACCCAGTTCAGCGCTCATCGCGCGAGCAACGGTCAGGGCATTCTTGCGATAGGACATGGTGACCAGTGCGGTGGGCAGACCGTGCTCGAGCATCTGGCTGATCATTTCTCGTGCCCCCGGCCGCCAGGGGATCTGTTGCTCGAGGCGGCTCCTCACAGTCGCGCTGAGTCGGTCGATAATCTCTGCCTGGTCGAGGTCCACACCGGCGTGTTGGAGTGCCGTGGCGCTATCCCACAGGCCACTGCCCACCAGCGTGAGGCCTTGCTCGTGGGTCCACTCGCCCCCGAAGGATGCGACGAGAGCCATTTCTGCTTCCAGCCAGAAAGGCTCGCTGTCGATCAGGGTGCCGTCCATGTCAAAAAGCCCAGCGTTGATGCGTGTTGTCACAGTGAGCGAGTCTACTGGGCTGGTGAGACCACGAGGTGTCCGTGGTGTCGCGGGTAATCAGCGGCGTCTGCGCTTTCAGGGGTAGGTTGGAGGGGTATGACAGAGCGACCCATTTTCGAACCTCCGCACACTCTCTTGGTCGCGACCGAGGGCTGGAGTGATGCGGGAGAAGCCGCCACTTCTGCGCTGCGCATGGTGGTCGAACATTTCGGCCTGGTGCCCTATGAGGTCATTAGCGACGAAGCCTATTTTGACTACCAAGTCACCAGGCCTTTCGTGCAAATCGAATCCGATGGGTCTCGGGTGATTTCGTGGCCGGACATCACCCTCTTTGGGCCCGATCGCCACGAGGGTGACGGTGAGGGCCCTTTCGTGATTCTCGGGGCGGAACCTTCTCGCATGTGGCGTCAGTTGGCCGACCAGTTGGTCCTCCAAGCGCTCTCCCAGGATGTGGATCAGATGGTCCTCTGCGGGGCGATGCTGGCCGATGTGCCCCACTCCCGGCCCGTGCGAATGCTCTCGTCCAGCGAAGATTCTGACATCAGAGAGGCGATCGATGTCGAGCGCTCCAGCTATGAGGGCCCGGTAGGAATCTTGAGTGTGTTGGGCTTGCAAGCACAGGAGTCGGGTATCGCGGTGATGAACCTGTGGGCCCAGGTCCCCCACTACGTCCACACCTCGCCGTCGCCGAAGGCCACACTGGCGATTTTGGACCGACTACACGAATTGACCGGCGTCGATATTCCCCGCGAGTCTTTGGTGGAGCAGGCGGAAGTGTGGGAAGAAAACATCGATTCCTTGGCCGCTGAAGACGATGACATGCTCGCGTACATTCACCAGTTAGAAAAACAGCGCGACACGGTGGAATCGCCGGAAGCGAGCGGCGACGCGATTGCCAAAGAATTCGAGCGCTACCTCAACAAACGCCCCGACTGGCCGGGTGGTATCGCCGGCGGCGAAGGCTAAACGTCCGGAACTACCCGTCGAGGACTCCTGTGCCCAGCAGGATCAGCAGACCGCTGCCCAACACCACGCGGTAGAGGACAAAGGGCAGAAAGCTGTGTGTGCTGAGGTAGCGCATCAACCAGGCGATGACCGCAAACCCCACAACCCCGGCCGTGAGGGTGGCAATCAGTGTGGCCACCGGGTCAATGGGGCCGGCCGCGACCGGATCAAATAACGCGGTGCGCAGCTCATAAAATCCACTACCGAATACCGCCGGGATGGCCAGCAAAAATGCGTAGCGGGTGGCCTCCACGCGGGAGTAACCCAACGCACGTCCCATCGAGATGGTGGCCCCCGAGCGCGAGACACCGGGGATGAGGGCGAGTGTTTGAGCAAGTCCGTAGGCGAGGCCGTGGCTGGTGGTGAGGTCGTCGAGGGTGCGCGTTCGACGGCCCAGGTAGTCCGCTGCCCACAGAACCAACCCGAAGACGATGAGGACGGTGGCGACAAGCCAGAGTGAACGAAAGACGTCCCGAATGGCTGCCTGTGCGGTGTAGCCGACAATGACGATGGGGAGTGTTCCCACGATGATGAGCCAGCCCATTCGCACCGCCTGGCGCTCGGTGGCGTCCATCGCGGCGAGGGTGGTCTGTGGGCGCCAGAGGTGTCGAAACCAGGCGGCAAGAATTGCCCGAATGTCGCGCCAGAAATAGATCAACACCGCAATTTCGGTACCAATCTGGGTGATGGCGGTGAATGTGGCTCCCGGGTCGCTGGCTCCGGGGAGAAATTCTCCGGCGATACGCAGGTGTGCGCTGGAAGAAATGGGCAGGAATTCGGTGAGGCCTTGGAGGATGCCCAAAATAATGGCTTCGAGAATAGTCACCGGGCGCCCTCCATTGATTGACCCCTCCACGCTACTGCTTAGGGGTGGCCTGGCCGGTGATCTGCACCCCGGTATGCCCTGCGGGTTTAGTGGTAGTGTCTTCTCGGTCATCGGATTCGGTGTGCTTTGCGCGGGTGGCGGAATTGGCAGACGCGCTAGCTTGAGGTGCTAGTGCCCGATTAAGGGCGTGGGGGTTCAAGTCCCCCCTCGCGCACCAGAATTCACGGGGTCTCACACGCGGTGTGAGACCCCTGACTGTTTCTGGGGATAACTCCACGCAGTGGGTTGTCAGTGGACATTGACATAATCGAACAAATGTTCGAACATGGCTCTGTGTCTCCCCTCACTGTGTATCCGACTGCGCGTATCCGCCGCGAGCAGGTCGACGCCCTGCGCCAGCACATTCGCCACCTGGAATCGCCCCAATTAGACCAGCCCGCCTTTCCCAGCACAGCGGGTGTGGACAGGCTCTTTCCCGACGGTGGCCTACGTCGCGGTGCGGTCTATGAAATCTCTGAAGGCCGCTCACTGCTGTGGAATCTTTTGGCGGGCCCCAGTCAGGCAGGCCACTGGATCGCCATTGTGGGAATGGCCCATTTAGGCCTCCAGGCCGCCGCTGATGCAGGAGTGGATCTCGAGCGGCTCGTTCTCGTTCCCCACCCCGGTAGCAGTGGGTTTTCTGTCACCAGCACGCTGGCCGACGCCCTGCCGCTTGTCGTGTTGAGCCCCTCGACTGCGCTTCCACCACAAAGCCAGCGTGATCGTTTCCAGGCAAGACTCCGAGAGCGTGGGGCAACCCTTCTCATCCGCGCGACCTGGCCCGGTAGCGAAGGGCGACTCGCCATCACCCAGCGCAGCTGGGACGGCCTAGGAGACGGTTTTGGCCTACTCTCCCAACAACACATCACACTCAGTCACCAGCACCGCCGAGAAGCCAGGCCGCGCTACGTCGACTTATGTATTTCCGGTCGCGGTATCGACGTTCAGCACCGTGCGACAATCCGGCAGATTGGCGCAGGTGTAGAGCCTCACCGCGCCGCCGCTGTGGAGCACGAGCCTCTGATGGAGCACGCGGTGAGTGTGGTGGAGAAAGCCGCAGGGTAGCCAGGTGAGTCCCGCACGCGTCACGGTGCTCTATGTCCCGGACTGGCCGATTGTGGCGGCCCGAGCCGATGAGAGCTGGCAATTAGACGACAATCACCCCGTCGCCATTAGCGCACACGGGGTCATCGCCCACTGCTCCCCGGAGGCCCGCGCACAGGGCGTCTTTGTGGGTCAACGTGTGCGTGACGCCCAAGTTGGCTGCCCCCAACTTGCTGTACTGGCATCGCAACCAGAGCGAGAGTGGCGACTGTGGAATCAGGTGCTCTCTGGGCTTCACGACACGGTTGCTCAAGTCTTTGTCATTGAACCCGGCGTGATCGCGATGAAGTCCTCGGGGCTTGCTCGCTATTACGGATCAGAACAGCGCGCGGGGACCCAACTGCTCCGCGGACTGGAGGCAGAAACCAGTCGAGTGTCTGCGCGCGTCGCCACTGCCGACACTCTTTTTGCCGCCACCGTGGCGACACGCTACGCCGCCACCGACAGCGCACCGGTCTGTGCCGTTGACCCGGGTGGTGATGCCGATTTTCTTGGCCCACTACCGCTGTCTGTTCTCGATAGTCCTCGACTTGTGAGCACACTCACACAACTGGGCTTCACGCAGTTGGCTGATTTTGCTGCGCTAGATCCCCTCCACGTTCAGGAGCGTTTTGGTCTGGAGGCAGCACTGCTGCACTCTTGCGCCCGGGGAGTTGACCCCCGCACCACCTCCCCCAGCGACATTCCCGCCAGTACCGATCGCCGCTGGAGAGGTGACACCCCGCTGGCACGCTCGGACGCCCTGAGTTTTGCGCTGCGAAGCACCGTGGAGGACTTCCTCCGCGGATTGGTGGCCTCTCACGTGGTGTGTACCAACGTCTCGATCACCCTGGTCGACGACCGGGGTGCAACCCACTCCCAGGTGTGGTCACACCCACGGTTTTTTGATGCGGCTGATCTGGTCAACCGGGTGCGCTGGCAGTGGGAATCCATCGCGCGGGAAAGTCCTGAGGAGTATCAGGAAGGCGGTATCCAGGAAGTCACTTTTCAGGCACGCTCCCCAGAGCGTCTCTTTGGCCACGAACCAGGGTTGTGGGGCGGCGGTGACACGGATGCCCGCGTCGAACACGCCATCGCGCAGGTTCAATCACGGCTCGGACACCAGTCGGTCGGCCACGCCGTCCTCCACCCCGGCCACAGTTTCGAAGAACGCGAACAGATCATCGCCTGGGGAACGACCGATTCTGGCGATTACTACACCACCGAGAGCGGCCAGGAGCGCCCCGAAGCCTTTGTGGCAGAACTGCCCAAACCCCTACCGGCCACAGTGTTTCAACCGCCGCAGCCCGTGGCCCTGCACAACCAGTGGGGTGACCCACTCAGCCTTGACGCTGAAGGCTCAACACTCGGTGGACTGCCCAGCCAAATGCTCTCGGGGGGCAATATGCGCCAGGTGGTGGCTTGGGCGGGCCCGTGGCCTGTACTGGAGCGCTGGTGGGACCCTGCCCACTCACGCTGTCGCTACCGACTGCAACTGCTCGATCAGCAGGGTGTGGGCTGGCTGGTCAGCCAGGAACAACCCGGTGGTCACTGGCAGATCGAGGCGAGGTACGACTGATGCAGTGGAATAATCCCCCGCTGCCCTGGTCGGAGTACGAGCAGTTACTGCGGGAAGCCACCCGACCGGGCAGTTCACCTCCACTGGGTGCGGGACCCGGTGATTCGCCGGCCTGGTCGAATCACCGGGCGGCTTACCAGCCACCCGAACAAGAAAACCCACCGGATGAAGAGTGGGTGGACTACGCCGAGCTCCACGTGCACAGCAGTTTCAGTTTTCTTGACGGGGTCTCCTCCCCCGAAAATCTGGTCGCTGAAGCGGCCAGGCTGCGCCTGTCTGCAGTGGGCATTACCGACCACGATGGCTTATACGGCATCGTGCGCTTTGCCGAGGCCGCCCAGGCACACCAGATACCCACGGTGTTTGGTGCTGAGCTGTCTCTTGCCCCGCGCGCGCAGCGCACCGACTGGGCCGACCCGCCAGGACCCCACCTTTTGGTGCTCGCTCGTGGCCCCGAGGGCTACCACCGGCTGGCCTCTGCGTTGACCCACTCCCATTTGGCCTCCGGGGAAAAAGGGGAAGCAGATTATGACCTCGATCAACTCGCCGATCAGGCAGCAGACGATTGGGTGATCCTCACCGGCTGCCGAAAAGGTCTCGTGCGCAGCCCACTGCAGGGCTCTAGCGCCCCCTCGACCGGTCAAATCGACGCGGCGGCGGCGGCATTGGATGAGTTGGTGGAGCGGTTTGGTTCAGATTCTGTCGTCGTTGAGTTATTTGACTTTCAACAACCCCTCGATTCGCTACACAACGACATCCTCTACGAGCTGGCACGACAGCGAGGGTTGCGCACTATTGCCAGCGGGGTGGTTCACTACGCCACCATCCGCGAACACCGCCTCGCCCAGGCGATGGCCGCGGTGCGCTCGAGACGCTCACTCGATCAGATGCGCGCCCACTTACCCCCCGCCCCCACCGGCTATCTGCGCTCCGGGGCCCAACAACTGGCCCGATTTAACCGCTACCCCGGAGTTGTGGAAGCAGCGGGCCAACTGGGTCGTGAACTGGCTTTTTCACTGAAAAAAGTGGCCCCCAAACTCCCCCTCTCGATGGTCCCCGATGAACACAGCTCGGATAGTTACCTTCGCCAGCTCGTCACCGAAGCCATCCCGAGACGCTACCCGGACGCCGACGATGCGGTCATTGGCCGAGTGCACCGAGAGCTCGACGTAATTGAATCCAAAGGTTTCGCCGGTTACTTCCTCATCGTCCACGACATCGTCCAATGGGCAAGAGCCCGCGGCATCCTCTGTCAGGGGCGCGGCTCGGCCGCAAATTCGGCCGTGTGTTACCTGCTGGATATCACCGCGGTCGATGCCATCCACTACCGCTTACCCTTTGAGCGCTTCCTGTCCAGCCTGCGCGACGAAGAGCCCGATATCGACGTGGACTTTGAATCTCACCGCCGCGAGGAAGTCATCCAATACGTCTACCAGCGCTACGGTCGCCACAACGCGGCACTCGTGGCCACAGTGATCGAATACCGACCCAAAGGTGCCGTGCGCGACATGGCGCGAGCACTGGGCTACAGCCCCGGCCAGCAAGACGCCTTTGCCAAAGAAATCGAGCGTCGAGGCGCGCTCAATGAATCAGACAGCGCCCGATTACCCGAACCCGTGGTGGCGTTAGCCAAAGAGGCCCTCACACTGCCTCGCCATTTGGGAATTCACCCCGGAGGGATGGTGCTCACCGACCGCCCCATCGGTGAAGTCGTCCCCATCGAGCACGCCCGGATGGACCAGCGCACCGTGCTGCAGTGGGATAAGGATGACTGTGAGTGGATGGGGTTGGTCAAGTTTGACCTGCTGGGGTTGGGAATCTTAGAAGCCATCCAACACACCCTCAGCCTGGCCCGAGACGTCGTGGGTGAACAGTGGGAGCTCGCCACCCTGCCTCGGGATGAACCCGCCGTCTACGACATGCTCTGTCGGGCCGATTCGATTGGAATATTCCAAGTCGAATCCCGCGCGCAAATGGCTCTGCTTCCTAGGCTTCAACCGCGGCGGTTTTACGACCTCGCCATTCAAATCGCCATGATTCGACCGGGTCCGATCCAGGGTGGCGCTGTGCACCCTTTTGTGAGCCGTAAAGCGGGATTAGAGGACATAAGCTACCTCCACCCCAAACTGGAAGAGCCACTCGAGCGCACCCTGGGTGTGCCGGTGTTTCAGGAACAAATCATGCAAATGGCGATGGCTATTGGGGGGTGCACGGCAGAAGACGCCGACGTCCTGCGCCGTGCCATGGGGTCAAAACGCGGTCTCGAAAAAATTGAATCAGTGCGCGAGACCCTCTTTGCGGGAATGGCCGAGAACGGTATCTCGGCAGAGAATGCCGAGCGCATCTATCGCATGATCCAAGCATTTGCCGGATTTGGCTTCGCCGAGAGCCACTCGTTGAGCTTTGCCCTGCTGGTGTATTCCAGTTCGTGGTTAAAGCTGCACTACCCCGCCTGTTACCTCACCGGAATGCTGAAGGCGTGGCCGATGGGGTTCTACTCCCCCGCCACCCTGGTCTCCGACGCGGAACGACACGGTGTCGTGGTGCGAAGGCCCTGCGTGCAGCGCTCGGCCGCTACCGCCGAGCTCGAAGCACTCAGTACCGACTCTGCTCCAGGGCCGACCGGCCTAGAGCACTGTCTGGTGTTCGACCAAGAGCCCCCGGGTGAGTTCGACCCACAGGCGAGTGACCAGTCCGGCGCGCATCGACGAGACGGACACTGGGCGGTGCGCACCGGACTGGCCACAATCGACGGCATCGGACACGACACCGCCGAAGCCATTGTGCGCGAGCGGGAAAACCGCGGCCCTTTCGGCGATATCTATGACCTTTCGCGCCGAGTAGGCCTTCGAGAAAAACAGCTTGAAGCACTCTCCGGGGCGGGCGCACTCGATGATTTGGGGATTAACCGGCGGCAAGCACTGTGGCTGTCTGGATCGGCTGCCACGGCACGGCCCGACTATTTAGAGGGCACCCACAGCCACATCGACACCCCCCTGTTTGCCCCAATGAGCGATAGGGAAATCATGAGCGCCGATCGACTCTCCACCGGTATCTCACCCGGCGATCACCCCTTGGCCCACCTGCGCGGCTGGTTACACGATCAGGGGGTGTGTTCCAGTGTGGATTTGCGCAGCCACGACACCACTCGCCGGGTGTGGCTGGCGGGTCTGGTGACCCACCGCCAGCGCCCCGCGACGGCCGGCGGGGTGACCTTTCTCAATCTGGAAGATGAGTGGGGCCTGGTCAACGTGGTGTGTTCACAGGGGCTGTGGAAGCGCTACCGGCTGATTTTGCGACACAGCGGTGCACTAATTGTTCGCGGCACCCTGCAGCGAAGCAGCGAAGGAGTGATGTCCGTCGTGGCCGACGGGGTCTCCCAACTGGCAGTGGGCGCAGCGGTGCGAGCGAGAAACTTTCAGTAGAACAGACCGTGTAGGTCCCACCTCACCGGTCCCACTCACCGGCTTTGCTCAATGCTGTGACTTTGCGCGCCTGAGGGCGTGTAACGCCACGGCTCCCGCTGCTGCCACGTTGAGCGAATCAACACCGTGCGACATCGGGATTCGCGCCACCACGTCACAATCGGCCAGTGCGCGGGAGCTGAGCCCCGGCCCCTCACTCCCCAGAGCCAGGGCCACCTTCTCTGGTGGGTGCACGACATAATCGTCAAAGTCGACGGCTTCTGCGCTCAGGCCCAACCCCAGTACGGTCCAGTCCTGATCGCGACAGGCGGCGATGATCTCTGACCAGTCCGCCCTGGTCCAGGGAACCTGCAACACCGTTCCCATACTCACCCGAACGCTTCGCCGATAGAGCGGGTCTGCGCAGCGCTCTGTGACAATCACCGCGTCTGCACCCATTGCCGCCACGGAGCGAAATAACGCTCCCACATTGGTGTGGTCGACGATGTCTTCGAGAATGACGAGTGTGCGGGCGGTGCTCATAAGCTCTGCGGCGCTCGGCGTGACCGGTCGATTCATGCTCGCCAAGGTCCCGCGGTGCACGTGGAAGCCGGTTAACGACTCCAACCATTCGTCAGAGGCACGCAACACGGGGAGGTCTGTGGGGGCGTCGTGGGCGATGAGCAGCTCTTCTAACTGCGGCAACCATTTGTCACTGGTCAACACCGAGCGCGGCTGATGGCCCGCATCGAGAGCCCGCGCGAGAATCGTCAGCGACTCCGCGATATACAGCCCCATGCGCGGTTCCTGTACACGCCGAAGAGCTGAATCGGTCAGATCGCGGTAGTCGGCGATGAGTGTGGAATCCGCATCGGGTGCGTCGATAACAAACAGCGGACGAGCTCCTCTCAGACAGGCGAAACATGTTTGTAAGATTCACCCGGTAGCTTCCAGGATAAGAACCTAACGCCTGCACTGACGAGTCGACGGAGTATTGATGTCTCTACTCGCCCCGCTTTCACCAGCGGTGGCCCCCACCGGTCACACAATTGACGACGCGGCGGGGGTGTTGGAGGGTCGGAAGTTTTGCATCCTCACCGGAGCGGGAATCAGCACAGATTCCGGCATACCCGACTACCGCGGTGAGGGGGCACCCAAAAACCACCCGATGACATTCACCGAGTTCATGGGCTCAGACGCTCGCCGGCGCCGCTATTGGATGGGCGCCCACTTGGGCTGGATGCGCTTCCACCACGCGCGCCCCAACGAGGGTCACCTCGCTGTGGCCGACCTCGAACAGCGAGGCATTGCATCGGGCGTGGTGACCCAAAACGTCGATGGGCTCCACCACGACGCGGGCTCCCAGCGGGTGGTCGACCTGCACGGTCGTTTGGACAGGGTGCGCTGTATGGACTGTGGCCAGTCGTACGCCCGCAGCGCGATTGAGACTCAGATTTCAACACAGAACCCGGGCTTTAGCGACCTGGTGGACGAGGACATGGTGCGCCCAGACGGCGACGTGGAAGTGGCCGAAGGGATCGATTTTGTCGTGCCCTCCTGCGACCTCTGCCGGGGAATTCTCAAACCCGAGGTGGTCTTCTTCGGCGAATTCGTGCCCGGTTCGGTTTTTCAGCACGCCCAGGCTCTGCTTTCCCAGTCAGACGCCCTCGTCGTTGCAGGATCCTCCCTGGTGGTGAACACGGGGATGAGGCTGGTGACCCAGGCGAACAAGCGCCGTCTGCCGATTGTCGTGATCAATCGTGGCCCAACACGCGCCGACCAGGTCGCGACCATTAGGATAGAGGGCGGAACCTCAGAGTCGCTCAGTGCACTTCGTCATGCCGTGCGCGACTCGCTTGCATAGTCAGACGTTGCGTCTGCTCACAGCTTAGGAGTGTGATGAGCCGTTTTTTCATGGTGCGCCACGGTGAAACCGAGTGGAATCGTATCCACCGCATCCAAGGCTCCAGCGACATCCCGCTCAATGACACCGGGCGCGCCCAAGCGCTGAAAGTAGGCGGGGTCCTCTCCCGGCACCGCTTCGACCTCATTGTGGCCAGCCCGCTCTCCCGCGCGCTCGAAACGGCCACCATTATCGCTCGACGCCTCCAGATGCCCCTGCCGCTGCCACTGCCCGCCCTAGTCGAGCGCCATTACGGTGAGGCGGAAGGGGCCACACGGGCGGACCTCGACGCCCGGTTTCCCGGTGACACGCCGGTGCCTGGCCGCGAAGAGCGTGACGCCGTTCAAAAACGGGTGACCCGCGCACTGGGTGACCTCGCCATCCGGCACCCCCACGCCGACATCATCGTGGTGACCCACGGAGGGGTGATCCGAAGCGTGGTCGATTACGCGGCCCCTGGGCAATACAACGAACCAATCCGCAACTGTTCGGTCCACAGCTTCGCCCATTCCAGCCAAGGGGTGAACCTGATCCAATTCGATGACCCCATGGAGGTCATCGCCCGGACACTCGCCTCCGAAGATTTCGTGGAGCAAAACCCCAGTGAGGCAAGGGATCGGGCGAGTTAATGGCGAAACCAAGTGGACTGGAGCGTTTCCACGCAGCCACCGCGCACCTCGACTTAGAGGTCTCGCACATGGACCAATCCACCCACACGGCGGCCGAAGCGGCCGCAGCGGTGGGCGCACCGGTGGAAGCTATCGTGAAATCCTTGCTCTTCATGGCCGAGGGGGAGCCTGTTCTCGTGTTGGCGTCCGGGCCCAATCGGGTCAATCCAGACCGCCTCGGTGAACAGTTGGGGCGCGTCCTCGAACAGGCCGATGCCCGCGCGGTGAAAGCCCACACCGGCTGGTCGATTGGTGGGGTTCCACCGTTTGGGCACCCTCAGGCGTTAGAGACGCTGATGGACGAAGATTTTTTCCCCCTCGATACGCTCTGGGCGGCCGCCGGCTCCGCACAATCGGTCTTTCCGATCACCCCGCAGCGACTGCAGGAGCTCACGGCGGCGGCGATCGTCCGTGTTGTGTGACCCCCTAGGCTTTTAGGGGCATCGACATCAGCCGCAATCACAACCGTCACGGGAGGAATGGGTGAGTTTTACTGTGCCGTTTGGCCAACCGGGTCTTCAGCACGACCCGCAGTGGTATCGCCGTGCCATCTTCTATGAGGTGATGGTGCGGTCCTTTTCGGATTCCGATGGCGACGGTGTCGGCGACTTTCAGGGGCTCATCCAAAAACTCGACTACCTGGAATGGTTGGGCGTCGACGCCCTGTGGTTACCCCCGTTTTACGCCTCCCCGCTGCTCGATGGTGGCTACGACGTGGCCGACTATCGCGCGGTCTTGCCCGAATACGGCACGCTGGATGATTTTCGTGAACTGGTGACTCAAGCACACCAGCGCAATATGCGAATCGTCACGGACCTGGTCGTCAACCACACGTCCGACCAGCACGAATGGTTCCACAAGTCTCGGACTGAACCCCACGGCCCCTACGGTGACTATTACGTCTGGTCCGATACAGACGACCTGTGGCCGGATATTCGAATCATTTTTAGCGACACCGAAGAATCAAACTGGGCGTTTGATGCCGAACGCCGTCAGTTTTATTTCCACCGGTTCTTCTCCCACCAACCCGACCTGAACTACGGCAACCCCGCGGTCCAAGCCGAAATGTTCGACATTGCCCGCTACTGGCTCGATATGGGAGTCGACGGCTTTCGGCTCGACGCCGTGGCCTACCTTTACGAGTCAGACGACGGTCTGGGTGAATCAGAGCCCGAAACCCATCAGTTTGTTCGCGCGCTTCGCGAAATGCTCGATAACGAGTATCCGGGCAAAGTGCTCATCGCGGAGGCAAACCAGAGGCCACACGAAGTCGCCGAATATTTCGGCACCGCGGAGGCACCAGAGTGCCACATGGCCTTTGATTTCCCGGTCATGCCCCGGGTGTTCTACGCTCTTCGCTCCCAACAGGTCTCTGCGTTGGTCGAAGTCCTCTCCGAAGCCACCGAGATTCCTGACACGGCGGCCTGGGGGGTGTTTTTGCGAAACCACGATGAGTTGAGCCTGGAGATGGTGACCGACGAAGAGCGCCAGGCGCTTTATGGCTGGTACGCCTATGACCCCAGGATGCGGATCAACGTGGGTATTCGGCGCCGGTTAGCGACGCTGCTGGATAACTCCCGCCACGAACTCGAACTCGCCCACGCCCTGCTGCTGTCCCTGCCAGGCTCTCCGTTCTTGTACTACGGCGATGAGATTGCCATGGGAGACAACATTTGGTTGCAGGACCGCGATAGCTCCCGCACGCCCATGCAGTGGACCCCGGATCGAAACGCCGGGTTCTCCACGTCCGATCCGGGCAAGCTGTGCCTACCGGTCATCCAGTCTTTGGGCTACCACTACAGCTCGGTGAACGTGGAAACTGCGCTGGCCCAGTCGCGGTCTTTTCTCCACTTTGTGCGCCAAATTATCCACGTGCGCCGGGCCCACCCGGTCTTGGGCATCGGTGCACTGGAGATGGCCTCGACTCCCAACGAATCGGTGTTGGCTTTCGTGCGCACAATGTCCGAGGACCAATGCCAGCCAGGAGAGCGGCCCCAGGTAATCCTCTGCGTGTTCTCCTTCGCCCACCACCCCACCACGGCGACCATCACTTTAGATCCACGGCACGCGGGGGCCAGGCTTCGAGACGTCTTTGGGGGCACCACGTTCCCCGGTGTCGGAGAAAATGCCCAGGTGACCCTCACGCTCGGCAGTCAGGGTTTTTACTGGCTGCAGGTCGAGTAATTCCCACCCACCTGGACCACACTGACTAGTCTGTAATGATGTCGCACTGGTCGGATCGCCTCGCCGTATTCGACACGGAAACGACGGGGCTTTCCACCCGCGACGACCGCATCGTCACCGCTTTTGTCGGATTGATGGGCCCGGAGGGCAGCCTCAGCGAATCGCACAGTTGGTTGGCCGACCCGGGCATCGTCATCCCCCCAGCGGCCACCGCTGTTCACGGTGTCTCCACCGAACGCGCCCAGCGAGAGGGCGCCCCCGCAGTCGAGGTCGTCACCGAAGTCGTCACACTGCTGCGCGATCTGCAGCAACAAGGCGTTCCCCTGGTCGTGTACAACGCCAGTTACGACCTCTCCCTGTGCTACCGAGAAGCGCTTCGCTACGGCATCGAGCCTCTTTCACAGCCAAAACCCGTCATCGACCCGCTAGTGATTGACCGCGCGCTGGATCCCTATCGCAAAGGCAAACGCACCCTCGACGCCGTCGCCACCCATTACGGGGTGGTGAACCCTGCAGCCCATAACGCCGAGGGGGATGCGCTCACGACGGGTCTGGTCACCCGGGCGTTGGTCGCGCGTTTTCCAGAGCCCATGGCAGATTTGGCCGCCCTGCACGACCATCAGGTCGACTGGGCGCATTCGTGGGCAGAAAACTTTCGCCGGTACCTAGAAAACCAGGGGCGCCCGGCACGCGGCTTGAGCGGCGCCTGGCCGCTGGACGACGGCCTTCACTAGCTCGCACCGCCGACTACCGATGGAGCGTCACACACAGCGGCGCAGAGGCGCGCCACGGTGATGCTCAGCGGTTAGTTGCAGAGAGGGCAGGCAGCCGGGCTTAGGCGCCAAAGCCCTTAAAGCGCTGGTTGAACTTCTCGACGCGACCCGCGGAGTCGAGGATTCGCTGCTTTCCTGTGTAGAACGGGTGCGAGGCGGAGGAAATTTCGACGTCGATCACGGGGTAAGAATTTCCGTCTTCCCACTCGACCGTCTTGTCACTGACTGCCGTCGAGCGAGTCAAGAAGGATTCGCCCGAGGTGAGGTCCCGAAAGACCACCGGGTGATAGTCGGGGTGGATGTCAGCCTTCATTACACATTCCTCACTCGTGGATACCAACCGCCGAGTCTATCAGCTCTTGAGGGCTGCGCGTGCGCTGAATCGACCCTGATGAGACTCGACCACGAG
This sequence comes from Pontimonas sp., assembly GCF_031581085.1. NCBI lineage: Bacteria > Bacillati > Actinomycetota > Actinomycetes > Micrococcales > Microbacteriaceae > Pontimonas > Pontimonas sp. The sequence continues at coordinate 17,677 of NZ_JAVLBO010000009.1, read as the reverse complement.
TTGACGCTCGAAGAGCTCGGAGAGGTTCTCGCTGGTGAGGGTTTCATCCAGAGGGCCGCGGTCGAAAAGCTCACCGTCTTTGAGTAATAGCGCGTGGGTAAATGCCGCGGGAATCTCCTCGACGTGGTGAGTGACCATCACCATAGCCGGCGCCTGTTCCCAGGCCGCAAAGCGATCGAGTAACTCGATGACGTCTTCACGTCCGCCCAAATCGAGGCTGCCCGCTGGTTCGTCTAAGAGCAGTAGCTCAGGATCTGTCATCACCGAACGCGCGATCTGGACGCGCTTTTTTTCCCCATCGGAAAGGGTGCCGACGGTCCGTGTCTGCAGGTGGTCCAGGTTCCACTCCCCCAACACCCGCTTGGCCCGGCGGACATCGATGTCGTCGTAGCTTTCGTGCCACCGGCCCGTTACCGCGTGAGCGGCGGTGAGTACGGCATCCAACACCGATTCGTTGGCGGGTATTCTCGCGGCCATCGCACTGGAGGCAAACCCCACTCGAGGGCGTAGTTCAAACACATCCGTCTTGCCGACCACTTCCCCCAATACGGTCAGCTCACCGCTCGTCGGGTGCATCAGCGACGCCAAGAGGGTCAACAGAGTCGTTTTGCCGGCCCCGTTTGGCCCCAGGACTACCCACCGCTCAGAAGAGTCGATGTCCCAATCCACATCGGCGAGCAACGCTTTGTCGTCTCGCACGACACCGAGTGAGCGCATGCTGGCAAGAATGGTCATTACCCCCAGCGTAGTCGACGCGTTTCTCACACCGCGTGCGCACCTGCTCTACGCTTGGGGGTATGGCCGCCCCGAAGGTTTTCGGAATCGTTCTCGCCGGAGGCGAGGGCAAACGCTTGATGCCCCTGACAAAGGACCGCGCAAAACCGTCGGTGCCGTTCGCGGGTCACTACCGCCTCATCGACTTCGCGATTTCCAATTTGATCAACTCCGGGTTACGCCAAATTGTCTGTCTCACCCAGTACAAATCGCACTCCTTGGACCGACACATTTCTCAGACGTGGCGACTCTCGGGCATGTTGAACGCTTACGTGGCCTCTGCACCCGCTCAACAGCGTCTGGGAAAACGCTGGTTTGCCGGTTCAGCCGACGCGATCTACCAGAGCCTGAACCTCATCCGGGACGAAAAACCCGACATCGTGGTCGTTGTCGGCGCTGACCACGTGTATCGAATGGACTTCCAACAGATGATTGACGCCCACCTGGACAACGGTGCCGGTGTCACGGTGGCCGGGATTCGACAACCGCGTGAGCTCGCCAACCAATTTGGTGTGATTCAGACAGACCCGTCGACCAACGGTCAGATCACCCGTTTCTTGGAAAAGCCCGATGATGTCCAGGGATTGGCCGATTCTCCCGACGAGATTCTGGCCTCGATGGGCAACTACGTCTTCGATGCCGCCGTATTGATGCAGGCGGTCATCGAAGATGCCGAATCTGATGATTCCGATCACGACATGGGCGGAGATGTGATCCCCGCCTTCGTTGAACGCGGTGAGGCATACGTCTACGACATGGATCACAACCTCGTTCCCGGCGCCACCGAGCGCGATCGGACCTACTGGCGCGATGTCGGAACAATCGATTCCTTCTACGACTCTCACATCGATCTCATCGCGACCGATCCGGCGTTTAACCTGTTTAACGCCGATTGGCCGATTTACACCCAGCAGTGGAACCTGCCGCCGGCGAAGTTCACCACCGATTCCGAGGGCCGCACGGGTGATATGACCGGTTCGCTGGTGTCCTTGGGTTCGCTGGTCGAAGGCGCCAGAATTCGCGGGAGCGTATTGGGCCAGTCCGTGCGTGTCCACCCCGGGGCGGAAATATCCGACTCGGTTCTCTTCGAGAAAGTCACCATCGGTGAGGATGCGAAAGTACACCGCGCCATCCTCGATAAGGGCGTCACGGTCGCCCCGGGCGCTGACGTGGGCTTTGATCCGGAGCGTGACCGAGCCCGAGGATTCACCGTGACGGCATCGGGAATTACGGTGGTCGCTAAGGGCTTGGTGGTCGCGTGAGTCTCGCCCACACGCCGCTGTTAGTGGTGATGGACGTCGACTCAACACTCTCGAACGAAGAAGGAATCGACGAACTCGCCTGGGCCGCAGGCCCCGATATCGCCGCACAGGTCGCTGCCATCACCACACGGGCAATGGCCGGCGAAATGGACTTTGCCTCCAGTCTGGAGCAGCGCATTGCGACGCTGAAGGGACTACCGGCTAGCGTCATCGAGCACGCCAAAGCG
>NZ_JAVLBO010000009.1:0-15404 GCF_031581085.1 Pontimonas sp. | reverse complement strand
AGTCACGGCCACGCCCGGTGCACGCGAGCTCGTGGACGCGGTCCACCGTGCAGGGGGGCTTGTCTGTGCGGTCTCCGGAGGCTTTCACGAATTGGTGGATGGCCTCTTGGACTCCTTGGGCGTGGACCATTGGCAGGCCAACCGCCTCGCCGTTTCCGAAGGGGTTCTCACCGGAGCCCGAGAAGGGCCCCTGGTCGACGCCGTCGCAAAGGCGCGCTGGCTGGAGCGATGGGCCGAGGAGTCGGGTGCGCTGCGCACGGTCGCGATTGGTGATGGGGCCAACGACCTCGACATGATGGCGGCCGCCGATGTCTCTATTGGTTTTATGCCCAAGGCGTTGGTGCGCCAACAGGCCACCCACTGCATCGACGCCCGCGACGTATCGCAGGCCATTGGACTACTGGGCTTGGAGCGCTCTGCGCCGGCGGTCGCCAACGAAGAGTGACACTACTGGCCTGGCCGCGTTAGTGACCCATCCCCAGACCACCGTCGACGGGGATCACCGCTCCGGAAATGTAACCCGCGTCGTCAGAGGCCAGCCAGGTCACCACTCGGGCGACTTCTTGGGGCTCTGCAAAACGACCGGCGGGGATTGCCTGCAGGTATGTCCCCCGCTGTTCTTCGCTTAGTTCATCGGTCATGTCGGTGTTGATAAAACCCGGTGCGACGACATTGGCGGTGATACCCCGTCCGCCCAGTTCCCTGGTCAATGAGCGGGCAAAACCGACGAGGCCGGATTTCGCTGCGGCGTAATTGACTTGGCCTGGAGAGCCATAGAGTCCGACCACACTGGAGATCAAAATCACCCGGCCAAAACGGCCCTTCACCATCGACTTGATGGCCCGCTTCACGACACGAAAAACGCCGGTGAGGTTGGTGTTAATAACGGTTTCGAAATCCTCATCCGACATCCGCATGAGAAGCGTGTCGCGGGTGATGCCCGCGTTGGCCACCACCACTTCGATCGGCCCGAGCTGTTGCTCCACCTCAGCCAGTGCCCTATCCAGGCTTTCTGCGTCGGTGACGTCGGCGCGAACGGTGAGGGTGCCACTTGGGCCTTCACCGGATCGCGCGGTCACCGCGACGCGATGCCCGGCACTCACGCACTCCTCGGCGATGGCGTAGCCGATGCCTCGATTGCCTCCGGTGACCAAAATTGTTCGTGTCGTTGCCATAGCTATCAAGCATATGTGCAGGCTGAGCCCTTAGCATTGTGAGCACTATGGATCAGGTCAATGCGGTCACCTCGCTGCACGAGTCGCCCCACGACGAGAGACGCTCCCGGATGGTCAAATACTCCGCCGCGATGGGCGTGCGTCTGGTGTGTATCGGCTTGTGCTTTGTCACGCCCGGTGCGTGGCTGTTGGTCCCCGCTGCCGGAGCCGTGTTGCTGCCGTACTTGGCTGTCGTGGCCGCCAACCAGGTCACCCAGCGGGGAAATACCGCCCAAGCGTACGCGCCCTCCCAGATTGTTCGATACGACTCCTCCGCGAACTAGTGCTCGGCGATAGCGGCCCCAGTACTCTGCGTTGTTCTAGGCGCAGCTGCGAAGAGCCCGCGCAACGAGAAATTGTCTGGCGAAACCCCAAGATTCATTCCGAAGATCGCGAAAAAATCTGGCTCTCCTGCGCAGCACACGAAACCTTTTTCGTGGAGTACCTCTCCTCGCGGTCATTCCCGGTCTCCTCTCGAGAATTGAGCGCACAGTGAACCTCATTCGTGTGGCACTGAGTACCCGTTGGCTGGTGGGCCTCGCACTCACGATCGTGTTTGCCCTCATCACCACGATGTTTGGCCTGTGGCAGTGGGACCGCCGGGGTCAGGCGGTGGCAGAAATCGAGCGGGTAGAAAACAACTGGGACCGTGACCCGGTGCCGGTATCCCAGCTCGCCTCCGGCCTCAATCGCTTCGATGACGACCTGAAATGGCGCCCGGTCACCCTCGAGGGTAGCTACCGAGAAGATCAACAGCTTCTGGTGCGCACGAGGCCACGCGGTGGACAAGTGGGCTTCGACGTGGTCCTGCCCTTCGTCACCGAGGACAATCAGGCCTACCTGGTCAGCCGCGGCTGGGTGCCTACCGGAGAAAATCAGGACGGACCCGACGCCGTTGCCTCACCCCCGGGGGGAACCGTGGCGCTCGTGGGTCGGCTACTGCCCGGCGAGGTCACCATTGACGGTCGGGGTGCACCAGAGGGTCAACTCGCGACCGTGAATCTCGAACAGGCCGCTACTGCTACCGGAATAGAGCTCTACCCCCACGCCTACATCGCGATGGAGAGTGAATCACCCGCGGTCAGTCCCACTCCCCTGCTCCAAGACAAACCTCAATTAGATGAAGGGCCCCACCTGAGCTACACCTTCCAGTGGTACCTGTTTGGGATTTTAGGTTTTATCGCCTGGGGCTACCTGCTGAGAGAAGAACTTCGACGCCGCCAGGGGCTCGAACGACCGAAGGATGTCAGCAAGGCACGCGCGGATCAAGACTTTGAGGATGCCGTCGTTGACCGTGCGCAGGCGATGGAGCGGCGCTAAAGGTTAAAACCGAGGGCGCGCATCATGTCGCGACCGTCTTCGGTGATGCGCTCCTGGCCCCACGGTGGCATCCAGACCCAGTTGATCCTGAAACGCTCGGCCACCCCGTCGATGGCTTTCGAGATTTCTTCCTCGATCACATCGGTCAGCGGGCACCCCGCAGACGTCAGGGTCATGCTGATGATGAGTGCGTCTTCTTCATCGTCCCAGCTGAGGTCGTAGATCAGGCCCAAATCCACGATGTTGACCCCCAACTCGGGGTCAATGACATCTTTCAGCGCCTCTTGCACCGAATCAAACTTCTGGTCATCGAGAGTGATCGTTCCCATTAGTTCACCTCCTGGCTTAGGTAGCGGTCGTAACCTTCCTCTTCGAGGCGGTCGGCCAATTCGGCGCCGCCCTCTTCCACGATTTTGCCGTCCACGATCACGTGAACGAAGTCGGGGCTGATGTAGCGCAGGATTCGGGTGTAGTGGGTGATCAGCAAAATGCCCACCCCCGTCTTCTCCTTCGCCTCATTGACTCCCTGAGCCACGATCTTGAGCGCGTCGACGTCGAGACCCGAGTCAGTTTCGTCCAAGACCGCGATCTTCGGACCGAGCACCTGCAGCTGCATGATTTCGTGACGCTTCTTCTCACCGCCGGAGAAGCCCTCGTTGACGCTGCGCTCTGCGAAACCAGGGTCCATTTTGAGCGAACTCATGGCCGCTTTCAGATCGCCCACCCACTGGCGCAGGGCGGGAGCCTTGCCGTCGACCGCCTGCTTCGCGGTGCGAAGGAAGTTGGTCACCGTCACGCCGGGAATTTCCACCGGGTACTGCATCGCGAGGAAAAGACCCGCGCGGGCGCGTTCGTCGGTCGCCATGGCGAGGACGTCTTCGCCATCGAGAGTGATCGACCCGGAGGTGACGTCATAGCGGGGGTGTCCCGCAATCGTGTAGGCGAGTGTGGATTTGCCCGAGCCGTTAGGGCCCATGATCGCGTGGGTTTGGCCCTGATCCAGGGTGAGGTTCACACCCTTGAGAATTTCCACAGGGCCCGCGTCAGTCTGAATACTGACGTGCAGGTCGTTGATTTCTAGTGTCGACATCACAATCCTTCTCTGTGTTGCGGGTTAGGCGTCGGCGTTTTCGCCCACGGTGACAGTGGGGTCGATGTAGACCTCACCGTCCTTCACGCTCAATTGGTAGACGGGTACGGGCTCGAAAGCCGGAAAGTTTCGAGGCTTACCGCTGTGCAGGTCAAACTGCGAACCGTGCGCCCAGCACTCCAGGGCATCGTCTTCGACGAACCCTTCGCTCAGTGAGATTTCACCGTGTGAGCAGGTGTCTCCCAGAGCGTGGAGTTCTCCGGCCGAATCTTTCACCAGGGCAATGGGCAGACCGTCAATGGTGACTTTCAGTGCGGTACCCACGGCGACGTCGTCGGCCTTACAGACCAAGATTTCGCTCACGACTCCTCCTCCACGGCGCGAAGTTTGTCTTTCACCCGATCCAACAGCTTTTCGGAAAGCTCGGCATCAGAAATCTTCAACACAATTTCGCCCAGAAAGCCCTGCACGACCAAGCGTCTCGCAGCGACCTCAGGAATACCGCGCGACTGCAAGTAGAACAGGTGCTCATCGTCGAATCGTCCGGTGGCACTGGCGTGCCCGGCACCGGCGATGTCACCGGTTTTAATCTCCAGGTTCGGAATTGAGTCCGCCCGAGTCCCATCAGAGAGCACCAGGTTGCGGTTTTCCTCGTACGAGTCGGTACCCGTCGCCTCGGCGCCAATAAGCACGTCCCCAATCCACACGGTCCGCGCACCGCGGCCGTGCAGGGCACCCTTATAGCTGACCCGCGAGCGTGTGTCGGGGCCCTCGTGGTGGACATACACCCGGTGTTCCAGGTGCTGGTCGCTCTCGGCGAAATACACGCCGTAGAGCTCGGCGCCCGAGCCTCGTCCAGCGAGGGTAATCGACGGGTTGACCACGACGATACGGCCACCCATGCTCGCCGCAAAGTGACGCAGCTGGGCGTCGCGGCCCACGGTGCCAAAGTGGGGCGAATAGTGAATCGCGCCTTCGTCCCACTCCTGCAAGCAGACCAACTCGAGGCTCGATCCGGCCTCTAACTGGATTTCCACATTCTCGGCCAGTACTGCCGGACCCCGAGACTCGATAATGACGTCCGCGTGGGAACCCTCGGTGACGCGAATGAGCGTGTGCGCCGCGCGCGGTGAGTCCCCGAGATCCTGTCGGAGAATGCGAGTGGTCTCGCGCTGCGGGGAGCCCACCGTGATTTCCAGCACCTGTTCCACCTGGGACCAGGCATTGGCCGAAAGACGATCCTCGGGCAGACCGGCCACACCACGCGACGACTGCGTGGCGTCCACAAACTCGACGCTGACACCGGACGGTGGAGTGCATTCAATCGGGTACGCCCCACCCTCCAGCGGTCCATCGATTAGGGCTTTGAGGTCGGAGACTGGGCTCAGCCGCCATTCCGGTTCCCGCCCCGTCACCGCGGCAAAATCTGCCGGGTCGACGGACGAGAACCGCTCGGATCGGGTTTGAACCGGAATCGCGCCGGTCACACGTGTCTGCGACGGGTCGAGCGTGACGTTCGACCCGTTCGGTGTCGCTGTGGTCATCTAGCCGACTGACCCTTCCATATTCATCTCGATGAGCTTGTTGAGCTCCAGGGCGTACTCCATGGGCAGCTCCCGTGCGATGGGCTCGATAAAGCCTCGCACAATCATCGCCATCGCTTCATCTTCCGGGAGGCCACGTGACTGGAGGTAGAACAGCTGCTCTTCGCTCACCTTAGAGACCGTTGCTTCGTGACCCAGAACGACATCGTCGACTCGGATGTCAATTGCCGGGTAGGTGTCGGAGCGCGAAATGGTGTCGACCAACAGCGCGTCACAGCGCACCGTGTTCGCCGAGTGGTGAGCGTTTTCGTCCACCTTCACCTCTCCGCGGTAACCTGCTCGACCGCCACCGCGGGCGATCGATTTCGACACGATCGAGGAGGTGGTGTGCGGGGCCATGTGGATCATTTTGGCGCCCGCGTCCTGGTGCTGACCGGGTCCCGCGAAGGCAACCGAGAGAGTCTCACCCTTGGCGTGCTCACCGACGAGGAAGACCGAGGGGTACTTCATGGTCACTTTGGACCCGAGGTTCCCGTCAATCCACTCCATGGTCGCACCCTCGTGGGCAATGGCGCGCTTGGTCACCAGGTTGTAGACGTTGTTCGACCAGTTTTGGATCGTGGTGTAGCGCACGCGGGCATTTTTCTTGACAATGATTTCCACCACGGCGGAGTGCAACGAATCCGACGAGTAAATCGGCGCCGTGCAGCCTTCGATGTAGTGCACATACGAACCCTCGTCCGCAATGATCAGCGTGCGCTCGAACTGACCCATGTTCTCGGTGTTAATCCGGAAGTAGGCCTGGAGCGGAATCTCGACGTGCACGCCCGGCGGGACATACACGAACGAGCCGCCCGACCAGACAGCTGTGTTCAACGCCGCGAACTTATTGTCTCCGGAGGGGATCACCGTTCCGAAGTATTCGGTGAAGAATTCGGGGTGTTCGCGAAGCGCCGTGTCGGTGTCGAGGAAGAGCACACCCTGTTCTTCCAGGTCTTCACGAATCTGGTGGTAGACCACTTCAGATTCGTACTGCGCGGCGACGCCGGCGACCAACCGGGAGCGCTCTGCTTCGGGGATGCCGAGGCGTTCGTAGGTGTTACGGATTTCTTCGGGCAGGTCTTCCCAGGTTTGGGCCTGGCGCTCGGTGGAGCGCACGAAGTACTTGATTTTGTCGAAGTCGATTCCGCTCAGATCGGCGCCGAAGTTCGGCATCGGTTTGCGTTCGAAAATCTTCAGAGCCTTGAGGCGCATTTCGCGCATCCAGTCGGGCTCGTCTTTCAGGTCGGAAATTTCGGTGACGGTGTCGGGAGAGAGCCCGCGTTTGGCGATTTCGCCTGCCGCGTCGGCGTCGTGCCAACCGAATTCGTAGTTTCCCAGACCTTCAAGGTCGGGACGGTCCAAAAGAATGTCGGACATTTTTTCCTCGCTTTCGCTCGTGCAGGGCTCGCACCGAGGGCTTTCAGCGATGTATCGGTCTGCTGACCTACACTGCCGGACAGGACCCTTCAGGGTGACGGCGCCACCTCGAAACGGTGCGAGGCACCATTGCCATAGCGCTTATTACTCTAGTAGGGACGGCCCCAAAGCAGAAGGGCTTTAGGTGTGAGAAACCTGTGGATGTGGTTGCCCGATCGTGTGCTCGGTCGCGTGCGGTTTTTCGCCTGGGCGTCCTTGGTCAGCCAAATTCTCATCATCGGAACGGGCGGTGCGGTGCGGCTCACCGGCTCAGGACTGGGGTGTCCCACCTGGCCGCGGTGCACCGAAGATTCCTTCGTGAGCACCCCGGAGATGGGCTTCCACGGCATCATCGAATTCGGAAACCGACTGCTGACCTTTCTCCTCATCATCATCGCAATCGGGATGTTTCTGATGGTGGTGCGGATGCGCTCCGAGCGACCCGAGCTCTTTCGCCTCTCGGTGGCCCTCGGGCTGGGAATCCCCGCCCAGGCAGTGTTGGGCGGCATCACCGTACTGACCGACCTCAACCCCTACGTGGTTGGTCTGCACTACCTGCTCTCGGCCGTTCTGGTGGGCTTAGCCGCCTGGCTGCTCTACCGCGTTCGAGTGGGCCCTGCCAGTCGCATTCGCTCCGCCGGCGGGCTGCTGGCCGGGATTCTTCCCGCGGCATTGGCTGTCCTGGGCGTCTCCATCGTGCTGGGTACCCTGACCACCGGTTCGGGACCACACGCCGGTGACGGCGGAGCGGCCCGGAACAACCTGGACTCAGAGCTACTCCAGCACCTCCACTCTTGGCCGTCCTACGTCTTTTTCACCCTCACGGTCGTGGCGACGGTGCTCGCCTTCCGCGGCGGTCACTCCCCCGCGGATACCCGCCTGAAGCGCACGATGAGTGGATTAACCGTCATGACGCTCGTACAAATTGGTGTCGGGCTGTATCAGGCCCGCAACGGTCTGCCGGAATTGGCCGTGGGAATCCACATGGTCGTTGCGGCCGTCGTGGTCGCGCTCAACGTCACCGCCCTGTTTAGTACCCGGGAAGACCCGGAATCAGTGCCAACAATGGATCGACACCGACAGCGAGAAACAGCAGCGTCAGGTAGGTAATGCTCGAGTGGAATACCTTCATCGGGCGTAAGTCGGTTTCGCCGCGCACCGCCCGCGCGTAGAGCCGGTGTGATTCGATAATGAACCAGGTGCCGCCTCCGGCGGCCGCGAACCAGTACAGCGGACCCATCGGCGCAATCGGGATGAGCAGTAGTGAGGTGACAATCGTCGCCCAGGCGTACAGGATGACGTGCACGCTTACTTCTCGGGGGCCTCGCACCACGGCCAGCATGGGTACGCCGACGCCGCTGTAGTCGTCGCGGTAGCGCATCGACAGCGGCCAGTAGTGCGCGGGAGTCCACAAGAACACCACGGTAAACAGGACCCATGCCTCGAGGGAGAGCTCTCCGGTCACGGCCGCCCAGCCGATGAGGACCGGGAAACAGCCGGCAATTCCGCCCCAAATGATGTTTTGTTCGCTGCGCCTTTTCAACCAGAGCGTGTAGACGAACACGTAGAACAGGATCGCCGCCAGCGACAGCAGCGCGGCGAGCGGGTTGGCTGCCAGCCACAGCAGCGTGACCGAGGAAATGCCCAAAACCCAGGCAAACACCAACGCCTGGCGCCCCGTGATCTCACCGGTAACCAGCGGGCGAGCCGACGTGCGGGCCATGTCCTTATCGATATCGCGGTCGATGTAATTGTTAAACGCGTTGGCGCTTCCCGCGCTCAGTGCACCCCCGAATAACGTGGCCAGCACCAACCAGAGGTTGGGGATACCGCGCTCAGCCAACACCATGACCGGGGCCGTCGTGACAAGCAGGAGTTCGATGACCCGGGGCTTTGTGAGCGCCACGTAAGCCATCAGGCGGTTGTGCGACACGGAACCGGTCGACGGGTGTGCGCGAGAGTGGGCGTGATCCAGCGAAGAGGTCATGGTGTCCCTCCATTGTAGATGGCCGGGCTTTCGCGTTCTGAATGGATGCCGAGATGCGTCGATATACTGGGGTCACTTCCCCGCGTCTACGTATCGTCGCTGGCGCTAACGGGTCGCCGTAGAGGCCCCAGGGGTGGACCCCAGTGTTCGTCAACCCAGTGTTCGTCAACCCAGCGTTCTTCAACCCAGTGTTCGTCAACCTCAAAGGACTGACCCGATGACTTCCGTATTTTCCGACATCGACCGCACCGCGGTCGACACCGCCCGCCTACTCGCCGCCGACGCCGTAGAAAAAGTGGGAAATGGCCACCCGGGTACGGCGATGAGCCTCGCCCCGGTCGCCTACCTGCTCTACCAAAAGGTGATGCGCCACGACCCCACCGACCCACACTGGATCGGACGTGACCGCTTCATCCTCTCGGCCGGGCATTCGTCGCTTACCCAGTACGTCCAGCTGTATTTGGGCGGTTTCGGGTTGGAGCTCGATGACCTCAAAGCCCTTCGCACCTGGGGTTCACAAACCCCCGGACACCCCGAATACGGTCACACCCGCGGTGTGGAAATCACGACCGGGCCCCTCGGTCAAGGCCTCGCCTCGGCGACCGGCTTCGCCTACGCTCAGCGCTTCGAGCGGGGTCTGTTCGACCCGGAGACCCCCGAGGGGCACTCGCCGTTTGACCACTACACCTACGTCATCGCCAGTGACGGCGACATTCAGGAGGGAATCACCAGCGAGGCAGCCTCCCTGGCCGGACACCAGCAATTGGGACGCCTCATCGCCCTCTACGACGCGAACCAGATTTCCATCGAAGACGACACCGACATCGCCTTCACGGAGGATGTCGCCGCCCGCTATGCCGCCTACGGCTGGGACGTCCACGTCGTGGACTTTGGCTCAGCGGAGAACTACCACGAGGATGTCGATGCGCTCTTCGAGGCGATCAGCGCAGCGCAGGCTGCGGCCGATAAGCCGAGCTTGATTATTGTCAAAACGATCATCGGCTGGCCCGCGCCCCACAAAATGAACACCGGAAAGATTCACGGTGCGGCAATCGGCGCCGAAGAAATCGCCGAGACCAAGACTATTCTCGGGTTTGACCCCGAAAAACACTTTGCCGTCTCCGATGAGGTCATCGCCCACACCCGCGAGCTGGCGGGGCGAGCTGCACAAGAGCGCGCCGAGTGGACCAAGAAATTTGACGCCTGGCGGGCCGCACAGCCAGAGCGCGCAGCGCTGCTGGAGCGCCTCGAATCGGGCGGACTTCCCGACCTGGAAGCTGCACTGCCGAACTTCGAGGGTGTCGATGCGATGGCGACCCGCGCCGCCTCCGGCAAAGTCATCAACGCCTTGGCCGAAGTGTTGCCCGAATTATGGGGCGGTTCGGCAGACCTCGCCGAGTCGAACGTCACCACCATTGAATCGGCCGCGTCCTTTGCGCCCAGTGACCATTCAACGGCCCAGTGGACGGCGCAACACTACGGTCGTGTCCTCCATTTCGGCATTCGCGAACACGCGATGGCGGCAATTATCAATGGCATTGTCCTCCACGGCCCCACCCGGGCGTTCGGCGGAACCTTCCTCATCTTCTCCGACTACATGCGCCCGGCCGTCCGCCTGGCAGCCCTCATGGGAATCCCGAGTATTTTCGTCTGGACGCACGATTCGGTGGCGCTGGGAGAAGACGGGCCCACCCACCAACCCATCGAGCAGCTTTGGAGTCTGCGGGCTATTCCCGGATTGGATGTGGTGCGACCCGCCGACGCCAATGAGACGGCGTGGGCGTGGAAGACGATGCTGGAGCGTCGAGGAGGTCCCGCCGGGATCGCCCTGACCCGCCAAGGTGTCCCGGTGTTTACCCGGGGAGCTGACTATGCCCCAGCGTCTCTCACCGCCAGAGGGGGCTACACGCTCGCCGAGGCGAGCTCGGCAACACCAGAGGTCATTGTGATCGCGACCGGCTCCGAGGTCTCCCTCGCCGTGGAGGCCAAAACTATTCTCGAAGCCGATGGTGTGCCGACCAGAGTCGTGTCGATGCCCTGCGTGGAATGGTTTGACGAACAAGACCAGGCGTACCGCGATAGCGTCCTACCCCCCGAGGTGTCCGCGCGGGTCTCCGTCGAAGCGGGCATCTCCCAGGGCTGGCGTCGCTTCGTGGGAGACAATGGGGAGAGCGTGTCCATTGAGCACTTCGGCGCCTCAGCGGACTACAAAACCCTCTACCGAGAGTTTGGGATGACCACCGACGCGGTGGTCTCCGCCGCCCGCACTACCCTGGCACGCACACAGGCCACACACTAAGGAGAAGACAGTGAGCGCAACAGCACAACTGAGCACGCTCGGCGTCAGCATCTGGTTGGACGATTTATCCCGCGAACGCATCAGCTCGGGAAACCTCGCTTCACTCATCGCCGAACACGACGTGGTGGGGGTCACCACCAACCCGACAATTTTCCAGCAGGCCATCAGCCAGGGCGACGCCTACGCTGACCAGGTTGCCGCCTTGGGAGCCGCGGGTCACAGCACCGAGGATGCGGTCTTCGCTCTCATGGTCGACGATGTGCGAGACGCCTGCGACATTTTCCTGCCACAATTCGAAGCCAGTGACGGGGTCGACGGTCGGGTCTCGATTGAGGTCTCTCCGGTGCTCGCCCACGACACCGCGGCCACCATCGAGCAGGCGGCCAGGCTCGCCGAGAGCGTGGGGCGAAAAAATGTGTTGATCAAGATTCCCGCGACGAAAGCAGGACTGCCCGCCATCACCGAAACCCTCGCTCGCGGCATCAGCGTCAATGTGACGCTGATTTTCTCCCTGGAGCGCTACCGCGAAGTCGTCGACGCGTATTTTTCGGGTCTGGAAGAAGCTGCTCGACGGGGGGTCGATCTCTCGACCCTGCACTCGGTCGCCTCATTTTTTGTCTCTCGCGTCGACACGGCCATCGATCAGCAGCTCGATGCCATCGGATCCGATGACGCGAAAGCGCTGCGCTCCGCGGCGGGAATCGCCAACGCGCGACTCGCCTACGAGGCCTTCGAGGAGCTGTTTCAGAGCGATCGCGCCGCCGCCCTCGTGGCACAGGGCGCACGCCCGCAGCGGCCGCTCTGGGCGTCGACGGGAGTGAAAGACCCCGCCCTGGCCCCCACGCTCTACGTGACACAACTCGCGGCCCCGCAGACGGTGAACACCATGCCCGAGAAAACCCTTCAGGCGACCGCCCAGCTCTCCGCAATCGACGGTGACCAGGTGACCGGCTTTTACCCCGAAGCCCACGAAGTGCTCGATAGTGTCGCCAGGTTAGGCATTTCCTATGACGATGTCACCGAAGCGCTGGAGGCAGAGGGCGTGACCAAGTTCATCGACAGTTGGAGAGAACTACTGGCGACAGTGGAGAAAGCCCTTGGCGCCACCCGATGACACTCCGGGTTCACGTTGATACTGAATTCCTGGCGCCGCTGGGCACATCCCTCACCCGGTTGGTGAAGGGCGAAGTGCCCTCACGAGTCGCCTCGGGTGACTCCACCCTGTGGGGTGACCAAGCGCAACCCGAAGCCTCCATTCGGCTGGGTTGGGTCGATGATCCGGCTCTCATGCGTCCGCTAGTCGACGATGTCGAGGAATTGCGCCGGGCGTTTGCCGCTGAAGGCGTGACCCGATTTGTTCTGTGCGGGATGGGTGGCTCGTCGCTTGCGCCGGAGGTGATGGCCTCCTGGGCGGGAGTGGAGCTCGACATCCTCGACTCCACGCACCCGGATCAGGTCGCCAGCGCATTGGCGGGTGACCTGGGCAACACCGCGGTCATTGTGTCGTCAAAATCGGGAACAACGGTCGAAACGGCCACCGCGAGAGCGGCGTTTGCCCAGGCGTTTAGTGATGCGGGCATTGACCCGGCGACCCGGATTCTGATTGTGACCGACCCGGACTCCCCCTTGCACACAGAAGCATTGGCTCACGGGCACCGGGTATTTGTCGCCGATCCTCTCGTCGGCGGGCGCTTTTCCGCCCTGACGGCGTTTGGTCTGGTTCCGGCGACCCTTGCCGGCGTGGATACTGCGGCGCTGCTCGCCGACGCTCACGCCGTGTGGGAACACCTCCACGAGGACAGTGCAGAAAACCCGGCGGTAAAGCTCGCCGTGGCACTGTCGACACCACAGCGAGACATCGCCGTACTCACTCCAGCCGAAGACCTTCCGGGTCTTGGTGACTGGATCGAACAACTCGTTGCGGAATCAACGGGTAAGAGTGGCCTGGGAGTACTGCCCGTCGTGGTCTCTTCTGCCTCCTCCCCCGAGGCGCACAACCCCTTCGATGATGTCCTGGTCGTCGATCTCTCCGGCACCAGGGCAGACTCCTCCCACGTCAGTATCACCTCGACGCTGGGTGGCTCGTTTCTGCTGTGGGAATACGCCACGGCGTTTGCTGGTGTGCTGCTCGGGCTGAACCCCTTCGACCAACCCGATGTCGAGAGTGCGAAAACGGCGGCCAGGAGCTTGCTGGAATCGATGCCCCGTCGCGCGGACGCCTCGGAGGTCTCGAACGAGCACACCCTCTGGGCGCCCGGTGAGCAACGAAGCCTCGCCGAGGCGTGGTTGGCTCTGCGGGACGCACTGGGCCACTCTGGTTACCTCGCCCTCCAGGTATACGGCAATCGACTCGAGATGTCCCACTGGACGAGTGTTCGAGACGAGCTCTCGGCCCACCTGAAGCGGCCCGTCACCCTCGGGTTTGGCCCGCGCTTTCTCCACTCCACCGGACAGTTTCACAAAGGGGGAACCCCCGACGGGGTATTTTTCCAAATCGAAATCGAGGCACGCTCTGACCGTGACATTCCCGGCTACCCCTACAGTTTCCAGACGCTCATCGACTCGCAGAGTTGGGGGGATCGTCAGGTCCTGATCGAGCGCGGTCGGCCGGTGCTCACCCTCCGGGTGGACTCGGAAGAGAGTGCACACAGCCTCGTTTCGGGCTTGTGGGGCTCTGCGTGAGACACAACCCGTTACGAGACCCGGCCGATCGGCGCCTGGCTCGCCTGGCGGGACCAAGCGCCCTCGTGATCTTTGGTGTGACGGGCGATCTGGCGCGAAAAAAACTCATTCCCGCCATTTACGACCTCGCCGCGGGCGGTCTGCTCCACCCCGGTTTTTCCGTGGTGGGCTACGGCAGGAGGCCGTGGTCCAACGAAGAGTTCCAGGAGGAAGTCGCCGAATCGATCCGGGCCCACGCGAGGGAACCCTTTGACCAGAGGGTATTCGACGCGCTTCGCGCGGGGCTTCGTTTTGTGGAGGGGAGCTTCAGTGACCCCGAAGGCTTCACCACGCTGGCCTCGGTGCTCGAAGAGTTGGCCCGCACCCGAGGCACCGGGCGCAATCACGCCTACTACCTCTCGATTCCGCCCGGCCAGTTTCCCGTCGTCACCCAGCGCTTGGAAGACGCCGGGCTCACCGAGGACGCTGGCGGGGCGTGGCGGCGGGTCATCGTGGAGAAGCCCTTTGGCAGTGACGAGCAGACCGCGGCGGAATTAAACCTCGCACTCGAGCGGGTATTCAAACCCGAATCGGTGTTTCGCATCGACCACTACTTGGGTAAGGAGACGGTGCAGAACCTGCTGGCGCTGCGCTTTGCCAACTCGATGTATGAACCGATTTGGAATGCCCACTACATCGACCACGTCCAAATCACCATGGCTGAAGAGATCGGCGTGGGATCAAGAGCTGGCTACTACGACGGTATTGGTGCCGCCCGGGATGTCATCCAAAACCACTTGCTCCAGTTGCTCGCTCTGACCGCGATGGAAGAGCCCGGCACACTGCGAGCCGACGATGTGCGGGTCGAAAAGGAAAAGGTTCTCGCCGCCGTCGCTCCCCTGGTTCATCCGCCAAGCGCTTCGGCCAGGGGCCAGTACCTCGCAGGCTGGCAGGGTGGTGGATCTGTCGCCGGCTACTTAGACGAAGCCGGAATCGACCCAGGTTCGAGGACCGAAACGTATGCGGCTCTGCGGTTGGAGGTCAATACCCGGCGCTGGCAGGGTGTCCCCTTCTATTTGCGCACCGGAAAACGTTTAGGACGACGCGTGACCGAAGTCGCCGTGGTGTTCAAAGATGCTCCGGGTCACCTGTTTCCTGAAATTGCCGAGGGAGAGGTGGGACAAAACGCTCTGGTAATCAGGGTCCAACCCGACGAGGGCGTGACGATGCGATTTGCCTCAAAAGTGCCGGGTCCCGAGATGCAAGTGCGAAACGTGACGATGGATTTCGGCTACGGCCACGCCTTCACCGAGACGTCCCCGGAAGCCTACGAGCGGCTCATCTTGGACGTACTCCGCGGAGACGCGCCGCTGTTTCCCCGGCAGAAGGAAGTCGAGTTGTCCTGGCACATTCTCGACCCGGTGCTCGCCCACTGGGAACACAGCGGTACCCCCGAGGGCTACTTGCCGGGTACCTGGGGGCCGCCGTCGGCAGATCATTTACTCCTTCGAGACAACCGTGTCTGGAGGCGGCCGTGATCATCGACCTTCCCGACACCACCGTGGCCGAGGTCAACCGGCGACTCATCAGCGCCCGCGAAGAAGGTGGCGCCGTGGCGCTGGGCCGCGTACTCACCTTCCTCATCTACACCCCGCACGATGGCGAAGAGCAAGCGATTTCCGCGGCCAACGATGCCAGTAGCGAACACCCCATGCGCATCGTCGTCGTGACCGAACCAGAAGCAGACTCGGGCGCACCGGGGCTCTCGGCGCAGATTCGTTTGGGGGGTGACGCCGGGGCCAGTGAGGTCGTGGTGTTACGCCCGGAGGGG
>NZ_JAVLBO010000008.1:0-57672 GCF_031581085.1 Pontimonas sp. | reverse complement strand
GTGGCGTTCCCCGTGGGGAGGCTATTCGTCCCGGCCGTATTCGCCGTAGTGGGTTTCGGGGTAAGCGGTGCCGGGTTCGTAACCGCCAGGGCCTGAGTGGAAATCCCCCTCGTTCATCCCGTCGGGGTGATCACCGTTTGCGTCGGGTCCACCCTGTCTTTTGGTGGGGGCTGGGGGCGTCGACGGGGTGCTGGTGTTGGAGCTAAAGGTGTCGGCCCAGATTGACAGTGCTTTGCCGACAAACCACAAGAATGCGCCGATGATGATCAGTCCACCGGCAATGCTGAACATATCCATCTCGCCAGCATCGCATTTACCCCCACAGGGCGAAAGCGTGGCGCTGTTTCTGATTGTCGACGGTGGGTAGACGAATTACCCTTGTCCTGTGTCTGGACCAGAGCCCGAGTATTGTCCCCGGTGTCGAACTCCGTGGGTGTGGGGAAACGACTTCTGTGTGGGCGGGTGTGGTTGGACGCGTGACTTAGAAGGGGAGGACTAGGCCGTGGAGACACCAACGAAGAGTCGGCAGAAGAGCTCTCGGTATTCGATCGCCTCGCACAACTCCTTCATGTCGATCGGGTCAATCGGGTCGGCTTTCTCGATCGGCTCCATCGGGTCGTTTGGCAGCGTGTTCTCTATCGGCTCTTTTCTGAGTGTGTGTGGCGTGCTCTCCAGCCTGTCGCTGCTGGCCATCATGTCCCACCGTGTCATTCGTGGTGTGATGCGAAGTGGCCGCTAGGCGGCCGATGCATTCGGCCCAAGTGCCATGTTTTTTTGGGCATATGGGGCAAGAGCTCATTGGCGCACTAGCCACAGTGCCGAGTGACGACTAGCCTCAAAGACGATGCTTCCCACCCATGCGGGAGCCGCGGTTGAGAAGAGGAAGACTGATGACCGATAGTTCCGGCATGACTGGAGCCCCTGTCCAGCAGAAGGGCTTCTTTGCAGCCCTGTTTGATCTGAAATTCGAAGAGTGGGTGACCCTCCGGGTCGCCGGTGTGCTGTATGTCATCATCCTGGCGCTGTTGGGCCTCTTTGGTGTGGTGGCGTTCTTCTCGTTGCTGCTTGACGGTGGCCTCTCGATTCTCTTCGCCCTTGTCGGTGTGCCACTGGTGCTATTCATCGCCGTGTTGCTCATCAGGCTGAGTTTTGAGGCGACTGTGGCTCTCATTGCCGTGGCGCGCAACACCGAGTCCTTGAAAGACACGAAATAGGGTCACGCCACCTATGAGAGGTGGCGTGAGCTGTGATCCAGAGCAACGTCGCCGGCTGGGCCTGCAGACACCCGGTAAGACGAGTGTCCGGTCTTACCGGGTTGGCGCGTTTAGGGGTCCGTGCTCACCGGCGGTGAGGAAACGGGTGGCGTCTTCTCGCGGAGGGTAGGACGCCTGGGCCCCGAAGCGCTGCACACTCTCAGACGCGGCGTGAACCCCCGTTCCAAGGGCTTGCTGCCACGAATAGCCACCGCTGAGGGCAGCAACAAAATAGCCGACAAAACAATCACCTGCGCCTACCGAGTCAACGGCTGCCACCTTCGGCGCGGTGGCAAAGTAGGGCTCCGATCCGATCGCATAGCCGAGCGCGCCCTTGGAGCCCATGGTCACGACCAGGTTGGTGCCAATCGCTTCAGACCACGAGGGAATGTGCGCAAGGAGTTCTTGGGGTGAGGCGTCGAGGGAGGCTTCTAGGCCCGCCTGGCGCAGCAATTCTTCAATTTCGCCCTCATTGGCAATCAACCAGTCGGTGGTGTCGAGTATTTCGGGCAGAAGGGGCGCATAGGGGGCGATATTGAACACCGTGGTCATACCGTGTGCTTTCGCGCTGCTGAGGCCTGCACGCACGACCTCTTGACCCAGCTCGAGCTGGCTCACAAAAAAATGTGCTTGTGCGTTACTCGCCACAGCGTCTTCGACGTCTTCTGGTGTGAGCTCCGCCGAGGCGCCCATAAACACTGAAATACGGTTGGCCCCATCGGGCTGAACCCAAATAGTCGCATTACCCGAGGCGCCATCGACTTTTTTTAGATGCGCCAGGTCGATGCCCTCACCGGAGAGGCCCTCCTGCATCATTTCGCCAAAAGAGTCATCTCCCACGCAGCCAATAAAGCTCACGCGGCTCCCGGCTCGTGTCGTGGCGACCGCTTGGTTGGCGCCCTTGCCCCCCAGTCCAATCTTGAAGTCGGAGGCAATAACGGTTTCCCCCTCAGCGACTTCGTGAGGAACGTAGGCGACGAGGTCCACATTGGTGTTGCCGAGGACCACGATGTCGGCTACCTGAGCGTCAGCAGTGCCATTGTTCTCGTCGATTGTCACGCTCATTAGTATGTCACTGCGACGGCGCCGTAGGCCGACAGGAAGCTCCCACGGCCGCCCCCAGAAGACAGCGCTGGGTGGTCAGTCCGATACCGCGGTCGGGTGTCCTCCCGTTGCCATTCGGTGGGCTCTTTCCTTGACGATCCTGTGTGGGTTAGACCCCGGGGCGTTGTGCTTTCAGCCCGGCATCCATTGACTCGCGTGCGGCGACCACACTGGAGCGCTCTGACACCTCGGGGACGCCGACCTGCCAAAAGGCACCGCCTTCGGTGAAGTCCTTTGCGCGCACCTTGGTCACGATCACGGTCGTGCGATCGGCCGCCCGCGCTGATGCGAGGGCTTCTTCGAACTCGGAAAGGCTTGACACTTCGTGGGTGAGTGCCCCCATGGCGGCGGCGTGAGCACGAAAATCGACGCGGACGTCGGTGCCGGTGCCATTGGAATCGGCCAACATGTTGTTGTAGGACGCCCCGCCTTGGCCGGTTTGGAGCCTCTCAATCACGGCGTAGCCTTCGTTGTCACAGACCACAAGAATCATCTTGTGTCCGGAGAGGACAGACGAGTAGATGTCCGAGTTCATCATCAGGTAGGAGCCGTCACCGACGAGCGAAAAGACCTCTCCGGTCGTTCTGGCCATTGCTGCACCCCACGCGCCGGAAATTTCGTAGCCCATGCAGCTAAACCCGTACTCGCAGTCGAAGGTGGCTATGCCTTTGGTCATCCAGTTGATGTTGAGCTCGCCGGGGAGCCCACCGGCCGCGGTGAGGACGTAGTCCTCTGTGGTGGCCTGTTGGTTGACCAGTCCCACCAGTTGGGCATAGCTGGGGGGCCACACGCCGTCATCGGAGACGCGGGAGTGCACAAACGCATCCAATTCGCCGCGATGGGTCTTCGCCTGATCGAACCAGGTCTGCTCACTACTCCAGCTGCCCAATACTTCCGTGAGCTCTGTGAGGGCTTCACGAGCGTCGGCCACGACGGGCACGGCACGGTGCTTGGTGGTGTCAAAGCGTGCGGCGTTGATCGCGACGAATTGGGCGGAGGCGTCAAAGACCGTCCAGGAGCCTGTCGTGAAGTCTTCCAGCCGAGTGCCCAGTGCGATCACGACGTCGGCTTTGCTGACCACGGCGTTCGCGGCCCCGGCTCCCGTGACCCCGATGGGCCCCGCGTAGCAGGGGTGGCTTGCCAGAAGAGAGGACTTGCCCGCTACTGTCTCCACCACGGGAATGTGGTGATCGGAGGCAAAAGCTGCCAACTCTGCTTCGGCCTGTGAGTAGTGCACTCCTCCTCCCGCAATAATGACGGGCCGCTTCGCGTCCTTGATTACCTGTGCCGCGGAGGCGAGCTGGGCCGTGTCTGGACGTGGGCGCGCAGTCTGGTGCGTGACGGTCTCGAAAAACGACTCCGGGTAGTCGTATGCTTCCGCGGCAATGTCCTGGGGCAGGCCCAAGAATGCGGGGCCGCAGTCGCCGGGATCGAGCATGGTCGCCACAGCGTGTGGCAGTGAGCTCAGAATCTGCGCCGGGTGAGTGATGCGGTCCCAGTAGCGCGTGACCGACTGAAAAGCGTCATTGACCGTCGTCGAGGGCATCCCGAAGTGCTCCACCTGCTGAAGAACGGGGTCGGGCAGGCGTGAGACAAAGGTATCGCCAGAGATGAACAGCACAGGCAGGCGGTTGGCCATGGCGACACCGGCAGCGGTCACCATATTGGTGGCCCCGGGCCCAATCGATGAGGTGGCAACCATGATCTGTTGGCGACGGGTGGCCTTGGCAAATGCCGTGGCAGCCAGCGCCATCCCTTGTTCGTTTTGCCCCCGCCACACCGGAAGTTCCTCTCGGTGCATTTCCAGTGAATGACCGAGGCTTGTCACGTTACCGTGCCCAAAAATTCCATAAACACCGGGGAACAGCGGCTGGTTCTCGCCGTCGACGATGGTCCGCTGCGCAACGAGATACCGCACGATTGCTTCAGCGACCGTGATGCGAACAGTTTTGCCGTGCATTGTTATTTCCCCCCTAGGTTCACGACGGGCTCGAAGGAGCGTGAGTCCCACGAGTTGATCAGAGCCTGTTGAACACTCACCACATCGACTGCTTCGGTAAAACTGGGAGAGAAGTCACTTCCCGTGGCGATGGCTTCGAGGAATGAGTAGTCCTCGATGGTCATCAGATCCTCGAGTCCGATCGAGTTCGCCTGTCCCGGCGCGAAAGCGCCGTGAAAGGGGAAGCGGTCTCCGCCGTAAATGGTGGTGTAACCCGAACTGATGTCGTCGGTGAGCCGGTAGTACTGCAACTCATTGATCTTTTCCAGGTTCCACGACAGGGCGCCCTTTGTGCCGTAAATTTCGAACGCATTTTGGCTCTCCGGCCCGACCGTCGTGCGACTGGATTCGAATGTTCCGGTTGCACCATTGGAGAACCAACACAGCATCGACGCGAAATCTTCGTTTTCGACGGCGCCCTTGGGGTCTTCTGGCTTTCCTCGCCCGTAGTGGCTGGCGGCCCCCGTGGGGAGCGGGCGCTCAGGAATGGTGGTGTTTTTCATCCCGACGACCTCTGTGATGTCGCCCACGAGGAAGTGGGCAAGCGAAATCGCATGGCTGAGAACGTCGCTCGTTGCACCATATCCCCCCTGTTCCATCATAAATCGCCAGGTCAACAGGCCCATTTCGTCACTGCCGTACATGGAGAGGAAACGACCCCGGTAGTGGGTGATCTCGCCGAGTGCGCCGGAGGCAATTAAATCGCGGGCGTGGAGCACCAGCGGTGCCCAGAGGTAGTTGTAGCCCACCGCGGTGCGCACTCCCGCGGCACGCGCCAGTTCATTTGCGCGCACCGTTTGTTCTGGTTTACCCCCAATGGGTTTTTCACTAAAGACGGCTTTGCCCGCGGCAGTAGCTGCTTCGATCATCGGCAGGTGCAACATATTGGGAGCGGTCACCCAGACCACGTCGACGTCGTCGGCTTCGACAGCCTCACGCCAGTCGGAGACCGCACGCTGAAAGCCAAAGTCGTTGACTGCTCGGTTCCGACGCTCCTCTTCGGTATCCGCGCAGACGACGAGTGTGGGATCAAAAGATCGCTGCGGAAAAAGTGACGGGATGCGAAGCATCGAGCGCGCGTGGACTTGGCCCATCCAGCCAAGACCGAGCACTGCAACACCGAGTTTTGTGTTCATAGTGGCTGGTGCCTTTCTGATGGTTACGGGGTCGGTCTGACAATTTTTGCGGCACGCTCGGCTGTTGCGTCGAGTTCACCATCCGGTGGGTAGAGCAGAGTCCGACCGGCGAGCAGGCCTCGAACGTTTGGCTCCCGCATTCCCTTTTCCCACAGGGAGAAGATCCGATCGACGCCGTTGGTGGGGTCGCCACCGAGCATGAGGATCGGCAGCGTGGTCGCTCCCGCTGCTTCGGCCATACGTTCACTGGCCGGGATTTTCAGCCAGGTGTAGGCCGAAGAGGCTCCCAGCCCAGAGGCGATGGCCACCACGGTGATCAGGGCGTCATCGGAGGGATCGAGTGTGGCGCGGCCTGAAGCGTCTTTCTGGTAAGGCAGCGGCTCGATCATGGAAAGTAGTTTTCGGTCAGCTAACTCTGTGGTGATTGAGGCCACCGTCTCGAGGGTTTGTGCGACCGCGGGGTCTGAATAGTCGATTCGGATGAGCGTTTTACCGCCATCCAACCCCATTGATTCGATGTGCTCCGCGTCGTAGGAGGTGACGCGGTCGTCGAGCTCCCAGGTCGCACCGACGATGCCTCCGCGGTTCATCGTTCCCACCGCTACTTTGCCTTCCAGGGCGCCGAGCCAGGCCAGCTCTTCTAGAACGTCGGCGCTTCCGAGGACACCATCGACGTCGGGACGCGAGAGCACCCGGACCAAGTGGTCGAGAAGGGTGTGCCGATCAGCCATGGCAACTGGATTGGATTGAAGGCTAATTTTGCCCCGCGCCGTGTGGTCCGAGGCCACCAGCAGCAACTTGCCATCATCGCCCGCGACGGGGCGACGTTTCCTGTTCTGCAGGGCGTGAGTAAAGGCTTCCGGTCGGAACACTCGTTGTTCGAGTAGTTCCCGATACTGCTCCGAGCTCACACTCATGCGGAGTCACTCAAGGCCGAGTGGAGTTCACTGAGGGTCGGCATCGCATCGGAGCAGGTGAGTTGCCCCGCGACGTGGGCACCTGCAGCATTAGCGAGAGACCCGATTTCTTCCAGGCTTAGCCCCTCGATCAATCCGTGGCACAGTGCGCCTCCAAAAGCATCTCCCGCGCCCAGTCCACACACCACGTCGATCGGGGTGGGCTGAACGCGAATGCGCTCTTCGGCGCTGGCCAATAAAGCCCCGCCTGCACCGAGTTTGATCACGGCAAGACGCACTCCTGCCTCAAGCAGTGCATCGGCAGCAGCATCTGGATCACTCACGCCAAGGGCCACCTCGCACTCTTCGGCATTTCCCACCACCGTGCTGGCGAGGGAAATCGCCCGCTGGGCCATGTCCCTCGCCTCATCGACAGATGACCACAGCGAGGGGCGGTAGTCGAGGTCGAGAACCGTGTGCTGATTTGCCCCTCGAAGAGTCATCCACTCCACGCAGGTTTCCGCAGTGCTTCCCTGGGCGAGTGAGCCTTGACTGATCCAGAGCACTGTGGCCTCCGCCACGGTCGAGGCGGGAACGTCTGAGGGGTCCAGTTGGGTATCGGGGGCGGAGGCTCCTCGGTAAAACATGATCGTGGGAGTTTCCGGGGGAGTCAGGGCAGCAAAGGCCAAAGGAGTGGGTTCTCCGGCGACTCGACCGATGAATTCGGTGTCCACACCCATTTCCGCGAGGCGGTTTGTCACGTAGTGGCCAAAATCATCATCGCCGACTTTGGTCGCGAGCACGGCGTGGTGACCAAGTCGCGCCGCGGCTACCGCCACGTTTGTGGGACTTCCGCCTACCGACTTTCGAAAGCTCTGCTGCTCCGCGAAGCTTTTGTGGGGCTCCATCGCGTAGAGGTCGACACTGATGCGACCGACGCTGAGCACATCAACCGTCATGTCGACTGATTTTCCAGCGTGGGCGCAACCTCTTCGACGAGGTACCGCAACGATGCGGTGACTTCGTCCAAGGGGCCCTCGCCCTCACCGGGCAGCCCGTTGGTGATGGCGGTGTCCTGCTCGATCACGTACCAGCCGTCGTATCCCGACCTCTCGAGCGTCTGAATCACGCCCATGATGTCGACATCACCCTGTCCCAGGGGGGTGAAAATTCCTGCTTGGGTCGCTTCCATCAGAGAGACTTCCCGGCGAAGGACGGGTCCCACCATGTCTAAGCGAATGTCTTTGAGGTGGACGTGGCCCACTCGGTCCATCGCGTCTTTTGCGAAATCCACTGGGTCCTGACCCCCAAAGGCCATGTGGCCGGTGTCCAGACAGAAGTGCACGTCGGAGGAGTCCAGTACTCGGGAGATGTCGTCTTTTGTTTCGACGAGCGTTTGAACGTGGGGGTGGAGTACCTGTTCGAGGCCGTGCTCGGCGCAAATGTCGTCGATGATTCCAAACATTTCGGCCATGTGAGACCGCTCGTCAGCGCTGAGGGGCTGGGGTACTGTCCACTCCATGTCTTGAACTACCGAGGAGATGAATTTGGTGGCACCGGCATCTTGAAACAGCTTTGCCGTCGCCCGTGCGCTGGCAATGGTCGCCTCCCTCTGGGACTTGTCGTGAAGTACGACCGGTGTGAACCCTCCCAGCAGAGACATCCCAAAGCCCGAGAGTGTGTTTTTTACGTCATCGGGGGAGTCGGGGAGAAAACCAGGCGCGCCTAATTCTGTTGCGCTGAAGCCCAGGCCGGCCATTTCGCCCAGTACGCGCGATGTGGGCAACATCGCACCCCAGCCGGGCACCTCGCAGACGCCCCAGGAAATCGGGGCGGATGCGACACGAGATAAAAAGTCCACTTTCGGCACCCCTTCTTTGGAACGTTCCAATAAGTATGGCAGACTCTCGAAACAGGTGCAACACACGGTTGGTCGAAAACGAAGGAGCACACCATGCGAGTCTTAGTCGTCGGAGCGGGGCGTATGGGGGCGATTCGGGTCGAAGACCTCGTGGCCGATCCGCGCGTGTCCGAAGTGGTCGTGACCAACCGCAATGCCAGCCGAGCAGAAAGCCTCGCGCAGGAGTGGGGCGCGACCGTGTTGCCCTGGGATCAGATTGGCGAAAAAGTTGCCGACGCCGCCGTCGTTGCCGTTGGAACGGACGCCCACGACTTTGTCCTCAAGGGAGTCTTGCCCCAAGGAATTCCGGTGTTGTGTGAAAAGCCGGTCGCGTTGACCCTCGAGGACACCGCCTCAGCAATCAGCTTGGCCGCTGAGAGTGGCTCGGCGATGCAGATTGGGTTCCAGCGTCGCTTTGACGAGGCCATTCGCGGCGTATACGACACTCTCCAGTCTGGTCGGATCGGAACGCTTTATTCGATGTCGATGGCGTCTCGCGACCACACTCCGAGTACGACAGAATTCATCGCCGGAAGCGGAGGAATTTTCCGTGACCTCCACGTCCACGATTTTGATCTGGTGCGCTGGCTCAGTGGGAGTGAAATCGATTCTGTGTTCGCGAGAAAGCAGGTCCGGGAACATCAGGATTACGCGGCCGCTGACGATGCCGACGTGGCGACGATTTCCCTGGTGACCACCGAGGGGATGCAGGTGGTCATTACCGGCACTCGCCACGATGCTCTGGGACACGATGTGCGATTAGAAGTGTTCGGTTCCCAAGATTCGGTCTCAGCGGGGCTGAACACTCGCACTCCGCTGCGCACACTCGAGGGCGACCTGGGGCTCAATGACAATCCCTACACCGGATTTGTCGATCGTTTCCGGGGGGCTTTCGCGAAGGAGACAGAATCCTTTGTCTCCTTCGCTGCGGGTGAAATCGACAATCCGACCCCAGCGGATTCCGCCTTGGAGAGCCTGCGGGTCGCCATCGCCTGCGAAGAATCGATTCGGACATCGCGCCCGGTGGCCGTCGCGGACATCGGATAGGCAATGTCTGCGTCGAGACCCACGATTCTTGATGTCGCATCTCGAGCCGGTGTGTCCAAATCGTTGGTGTCTCTCGCCCTTTCGGGGTCACCCAAGGTGAGCGAGAAAAGTCGGTTGAGGATTGAGCGGGCGGCCCAGGACCTTGGCTATCGGCTCAACGCGGCGGCCAGAAGCCTGGCCATTCAAAAAAGTCGCACACTCGGTGTCCTCGTACTCGATCTTCACAACCCGGTCTTCGCCGAAATTCTCGATGGCGTTCAAACCGAAGTGCGCCAGCACGGCTTCAGCACGATGTTGGTGAGCGGGGGAGAGGATCCAACTCTCGAACACCGCCAGATCAACACCCTCCAGGAGTTTCAGATCGAGGGTCTCATTTTGATTTCCCATCGACTCAGTGCCGATGTGCTGAAGGCAGTCGCCCGGGAAATTCCGACCGTCACGGTCACACGAGACGATATTCCCATCAGCCGGATGGACATGGTCTGCAACGACGACATCTCGGGCGCACGGCTCGCGGTAGATCATCTTGCGAGCTTGGGACACGAGCGAATTGTCTGCCTCAGCGGAGGAGATAACCCGGTATCTCATGCGCGGGCTCGTGGCTACTCCGAGGCGATGGAGGATCACGCTCTTGCCAACTATTCGACGATCGTCTCCGGAGGCCTGACCGATAGCGCCGGGTATCGAGCGGCCCAAGAGGCGCTGCAGGGGGACCCCACTGCTCTTTTTGTCGTCAACGATATTGCGGCGATGGGAGCCATCGCCGCCGTCGAAGAAGCGGGTTTGAGGGTCCCGGAAGACATTTCCGTGATTGGCTACGACGGTATTCGACTCGCCGGCCTTCGAAGCATCAACCTGACCACGGTTGCGCAGCCGCTCGCCGAACTCGGCCGACTGGCCGCGACACGCATGTTGGAGCGCCTCGATCAGCCGCAGCGGCCAGCTCAGCACGACCAGGTCGCCTCCCGCGTGGTGGTGCGGGGCACGACAGGACCGCCTCCTGCACACCCGCGCTCCAGTGCCTCATGAGGCCAGTTGGCCTGGCGTGCCTGCCCACGCATCCGCCTACACGGGGTAGATGAGCGAATCGGTCGCTGGAGGTCGAGTTAGTCCTCGGCTCGATAGGGAAGTCGCGGGTCGACCTCTTCAGATTCCCACATATCTCGAATCCAGACGTGTCGCGGATCATCGGTGACTCTCCACGAGCGATCGGGGTCTGGCCCCGCCATCACATTGGTGAAGTACAGATCGTAACCGGGCATGGGGGCCGCCGGTCCGTGGTAGCCGTAGGGAACGAGCACAATGTCGCCGCTTCGAATCTCCATCATTTCGTCCATTTCCCGTTCATCGGAACTGTATGTCCGGAAATAGGCGATCGGGTCGACTTCACCCTCGGGTGCATGAGAGCGATCCGGGGCGAGTTCGAAGTAGTACACCTCTTCGAGGTTTGATTCCACCCCGGGTATGTAGGTGTCGTGCTTGTGCGGTGGAACGCCTGACCAGTTGCCGGCTGGTGCCACCACTTCAACAGCGACCATGCGGTCGGCATCGAGGTGGTCGACGCCACCGTAATCATGAATTTGTCGGCTGGATCTTCCCGCCCCTCGCAACAACAGCGGGACATCGGCGGCTTTTCTCAGAGACACCGGTTTGCTCACCGAGGCTACGGCTTCAACGACCATTACCCGGCCGTCAGTCGAAAATGAAATCTCCGTGTTGATCGGAAGGTAGAGGTAATCCACGGCACCGTGAAAAACAGACACACGGCCGTCAAGGGTGACGGTGGAACTCTCGCCGTCGACTGTGTAGGTCACCGACGTCGCCTTTCCGCTCAACATATAAATCACGCGCTCTTTGCCATCTGCGGGGATGGTGAAGTGATCGGAATCGGCAGAGTCGGCGATGCGCATTCCGGTGTACTGCCAGCCCGGCAGGCTTTCATCGACAACAGCTTCCCACGGGCCTTGTCGCAGGGACCCTTTGGGGTAATACCACTGACTCATAATCCAACCTCCGCTGTTGCACAATCGACTACGACGATGTCTTCGGCCTCCACCATAGAACCACAAACAGAGTTGGGCCGATTACCCTCGCCCAAATTCATCCACAGCCCAGCTTCAGCCACAGCCCAGGCGCAGCGCGGGCTTCGCTCAGACTGCACACACCCGGGTGAACGTGCAGCCAAGTACGCGGTGGACCACCGTGTTTCCCAATCGCGTCTCGGGCATTGCCCGAACAGATCGTTAGCGCGAGCGTAAAACCAGTCCCGATCCTTGGCCGCCGCCACCACAAATGCCCGCAGCGCCCCATGTGTCCGGGCCGAATTCGGCAAGTTGCCGGGCAAGTGTGCCCACAATTCGGGTACCCGATGCGCCAATGGGGTGGCCAAACGCAATAGCGCCCCCCTTCTTATTGACGACATCCAGGGAAAGGCCGAGGTCGCGCGCGGACTGGATGACGACCGACGCGAAAGCTTCATTGATCTCCACCGCGGCGAGAGCGTCCGGTTCGACGTTGACCGAGCGAAGAGCCTGCGAGATGGCGCGTGAAGGTTGGGAGTGCAGGGCGGTGGTGGGCCCCGCAACTAGCGCGTGTGCCTCGACGGTGGCGAGGCCAGAGATGCTCCGCTTGGTCGCTTCCTCGGGGCTCATTAACACAATCGCTGCCGCCCCATCCGAAATCGGCGACGCATTCGCGGCAGTGATCGTCCCCGCGCTGTCAAAAGCGGGCTTGAGTCGTGAGACTGACTCCATCGAAGTCTCGGGTCGAACTCCCTCATCCTGGGAAATGTGAACAGTCTCGCGACCCAAGACGACCTCGACGGGAGTGATTTCATTGGCGAGAAAATCGTCGTTGCTCGCTGCACGACGATGAGATTCGACCGCCACAGCGTCTTGTTCTTCGCGAGAAATCCCAAGCTCCGCGTTGACTTTCTCCGTGCCAAGGCCCATGGATTCTGTGGAGAACGCATCGGTCAACCCGTCGAATTCGAGGGAGTCAATGACTTCCAGGGAGCCATATTTGGTGCCCGATCTCGAGTTTTTCACCACGTGCGGGGCCTTACTCATTGACTCTTGTCCCACACACACCACAATGCGGGCTTCGCCTGAGCGGATGAGGCGTGTTCCGTGGGAGACGGCCTCGGCTCCCGAGAGGCAGACCGCGTTCAGTGTGAGTTGGGGGACGTCCAGGCCAATCCCCGCCGCGATCGCGGACTGACGAATCGGATTTTGGCCCTGTCCTGCCTGCAACACGTGGCCGCCCACCACGAGGTCCACATCTGTGGGGTCGATCTGGGCTTCGGAGAGTGCGGCAGCGATGGCGTGGCCGCCAAGCTGCATCCCCGAGAGGGAGCTGAGCCCACCCATTAGGCGACCAAAGGGCGTGCGTTGGTAGGACGCGATTACTGTCATGGCGTGACCTCACTGTCGCCTGCGGATAGCGCCTGTCGAAAAGGTGTTCCGGTTTTTTCCACGATTTCTTCCACATCGTGGCCCGGCGCAATGGCCATCAGTGTGAGGGCGTGATTCTCTACCTCAAAAACCGCCAAATCAGTGATGATTCGCCCCACGACTCCGCTGCCGGTCAACGGCAGTTGGCATTGCTCGACGATTTTGGGGGAACCGTCTTTTGCCACATGGTCGGTGAGCACAATGATGCGAGGTATTCCCGCCACCAGGTCCATGGCGCCGCCCATCCCCTTGACAAGCTTGCCGGGGATGGTCCAATTCGCGAGATCACCGCGACCAGAGACTTCCAGCGCACCCAGAATCGCGACGTTGATGTGACCGCCCCGGATCATTGCAAATGACGTCGACGAGTCAAAGATGCTCGCGCCGGGCTCCAGCGTCACGGTCTGCTTACCCGCATTGATCAGGTCAGGATCTTCCTCGCCGGCGAACGGGAAAGGCCCCATACCCATAATTCCGTTTTCGGATTGCAAAGAGACGTGGACGCCCTCAGGAAGGTGATTGGCCACCAGAGTGGGAATGCCAATCCCTAAATTGATGTATTGACCGGCCTCCAATTCGCTCGCGGCAATTGCGGCCATTTCCTCTCTAGTCCACATCTCTATGCCCTCTCTCTGACGGTGCGCTGCTCAATGTCTTTCACCGGGTCCGGCACGTGAACCACACGCTGGATAAACACCCCAGGGGTCATCACCGAGTCCGGCTCGAGAAACTCAGGGCTCACATGTTCGACCTCGGCGACCGTGAACGAGCTCGCCATCGCCACAAGCGGGTTGAAATTGCGCGCCGTGAGTCGGTAGCGCAGGTTGCCCTCCAAATCAGCTGTGTGGGCGTGGACAAGACTCAGATCGGCGCGAATTCCCATCTCGAGAACCGCCGTTGTTCCGTTAATCTCGCGGACTTCTTTACCTTCTGCCACGGGGGTTCCCACGCCCGTGGGGGTATAAAACGCTGGAATGCCAGCCCCACCGGCCCGAAGTCGCTCCGCCAGGGTTCCCTGGGGGACAAACTCAACGTCCAAGACGCCCTCGAGAAACTGCTGCGCAAAAAGGGCGTTTTCCCCGACGTAGGACGAGAGGACCTTGGCGACTTGGTTGTTTTCGATTAGCAGGCCCAAACCTTTCCCATCGACCCCCATGTTGTTGGAGACGATGGTGAGGTTTTTTGCCCCGCTATCGCGAATCGCGTGGATCAGTGTCGACGGGATGCCGGAGAGACCAAAACCCCCGACCGCAAGGGTCATCCCGTCGGAGATTCGATCACTGACTGCTTCGGAAGCACTTGCCCACAATTTGTCCCGCATGACTTGGCCTCCTCGCCTTGGTTCACACCCTCTGCGTCCGATTCCACTGACCCTTCCGCCTGAACGGGTAGATCGCATCAAGCCAAAAAAAGTGTAGCCCACGAGTGTCCAGCGCGCCCCACCGCTCGATTCCCGACGATGTCGCGTGAGGGCACCGCTGGTTCATCAGCTCTTTGGACCCCTCTCGCGCACCTGGCGCGTCGGCGGCCTAGGGCATACTTGTTATTGACGCACTAACCAGGAGAGGGTCTGTCTATTGAGCGCAATTCGAATCGGGCTAATTGGGACGGGCCGGATCGGTCAAGTACACGCCGAGAGCATCGAAGGACTCTCCGAAGCGACGCTCTCGCGGGTTGCCGACACTGATACCCGCAGCGCTGAAGCAACGGCGGAAAAATTTGGCGCCAGTGTGTCCACGCCGGATGATATTTTTCGCTCAGATGACGTCGACGCTGTGCTCATCGCCTCGCCCACGAGCACACACCTCGATTTGATGATGGCATCGGTTGAGGCGGGCATTCCCGCCCTCTGTGAAAAGCCTATTGATCTCGACATCACAAGAGTTGACGCGGTTCGAGAGGTCATCAACTCCTCCGGGGTTCCCGTGGCAATCGGCTTCAATCGCCGATTCGATCCCCACTTTCAGGACTTTCGCCGTCGGGTGCTTTCGGGAGAAATTGGGGCGTTAGAGCAATTGCTGATTACCAGCAGGGATCCGGCCCCGGCGGGAACCGACTATCTGGCGGTGTCGGGCGGAATTTTCCGGGATATGACAATCCACGACTTCGATATGGCGAGGTTTATCCTGGGCGACATCGTTGAAGTGAGCGCCCAGGGGTACAACCAATTCAGTGAAGACATCAAGGGCTTGGGTGATTTCGATGCCACGTCGATCGCCCTTCGAAGCGCATCGGACCAGTTTGCGACAATCACCAATTCACGCCACGCCGCCCATGGGTTCGACCAGAGGATGGAAGCGCTCGGAAGCGAGGGAATGGTTCGTGTCGAAAATGTCTCGGACACTGAAGTTCGGACGTATACAGCAGAAGCGGTCGAGAGCAAACAGCCTTACAAGAACTTCTTTTTGGAGCGCTACCTCGATGCTTTCCGCCTCGAACTGTTGGAGTTTGTGAAGCTGGTTCGAGGCGAACCCGGCCAATGTCCCACGTTCGATGACGGACGAATGGCGTTGATGTTGGCCAATGCTGCCACCGAGTCGGCCCAGACGGGTCGCGTCGTTCGGGTGGAGGCGTAGTCCACCACTGTGCTGCGACTAAACCACCACCACCGCTTAAAACCGAGAGTCTGAGTAGATGGCCAATTCCCCAGCCTTCGACATGTTGACCATCGGACGTGTTGGAGTGGACATTTACCCACTGGATATCGGCGTTGGCTTAGAAGAAGTTTCTCGCTTTGGGAAGTTTCTTGGGGGTTCGCCCACAAACGTCGCGGTCGCCGGAGCGAGATACGGCCTCGACTGCGGTGTCATTACCCGCGTGGGGCCAGACCCCCTCGGGAAGTTTGTACGATCGGAAATAGAGCGTCTCGGGGTTGACCCGCGATTCGTCGACGACGTCGCCGGCCTGAAAACCCCTGTGGTGTTCTGCGAAATTTTTCCGCCCGATCACTTTCCGCTCTATTTTTATCGAGATCCGGTCGCTCCCGATCTGATGATTGAGGCAGGAGATTTGGATGAGCAAGCCATCGAAACGGCCGATATTTTTTGGCTCACCGTAACCGGCCTCGTCCAGGAGCCCAGCCGGTCTGCCCACCACCGTGCACTGGAGCTTCGCAGCAGAAAAGCTCACACAATCGTCGATCTGGATTATCGCGCGGAACTGTGGTCTAGTCCGCAAGAGGCCACCAGTCAGGTCGAACGGGTTCTTGAGTATTCGAGCGTCGCAATCGGAAACCTCGAAGAGTGCGCCGTCGCCGTGGGAGAGTCTGACCCGGAGCGCGCCGCGGATGCTCTGCTCGATCGCGGTCTCGACATCGCCGTGGTCAAACAGGGACCGAAGGGTGTGCTCGCGAAGACCGCAAGCCAACGCGCAGAGGTTTCGGCTTTGCCGGTCGACGTTGTCAATGGTCTCGGCGCAGGCGATGCTTTCGGTGGCGCTTTTGCCTACGGTCTGCATGAGGGCTGGGATTTACACAAAACACTCGAATGTGCGAATGCGGCGGGAGCAATCGTCGCTGGCCGGCTCGAGTGTTCTACCGCAATGCCATATCTGGCAGAAGTCACTGACTATTTGGAGGCACACAGTGGCACATCCTGACTTCTCTGAGCTTCGCCAGCTGCGCGCTCATTCCCCCGAAGCAGTAGCGACCGCGCTCGCGTCGCGGTCGAGGCGTCCACTGCTGGCAGAAGATGGCCGGATGATGGTGATCGCGTGCGATCACCCCGCTCGAGGCTCCCTCGGTGTGGGTGGAGACCCTGTCGCAATGGCTGACCGCGAAGAGTTATTGCGCAGGCTCCTGGATGCACTAGCCGTGCCTGGAGTCGATGGCCTACTGGCCACCCCCGATCTGGTGGATGACCTGGTGCTGTTGGGGGCTTTGGAAGACAAGATTGTGGTGGGGTCTCTCAATCGTGGCGGGCTCAGTGGGGCTCGTTTCGAGATGGATGATCGTTTTGGCGCTTACAGCATTGCCGGAATAGTCGATCAAGGCCTCGACGCGGCGAAGACGCTCACGCGGATCAATTTTGACGACGAGGGAAGCGCGGCCACTCTGGAGGCTACCGCTCACGCCGTGACGGAAGCAGCCGCCGCAAAACTGCCGATTATGGTTGAGCCATTTATTAGTCGCCACGAGAACAACAAAGTGCAAAACGACTTGTCAACCGATGCGGTCATTCGGTCCATTGCCATCGCCTCTGCGCTTGGAACCTCGAGCGCTTACACGTGGCTAAAAGTGCCGTATGTGGAGCACATGGAACGTGTGATGGCCGCGACGACACTGCCTGCGGTGGTTCTCGGTGGTGACCCGGGTGGAGACAGCGAAGGCCTTTTCACGCAGTGGGCACACGCGATGAAGCTCGATGGTGTGATGGGCCTGATGGTCGGCCGTAGCCTGTTGTACCCCTCGACGGGAACCACATCTGACGCCGTCGCCCGAGCGGTCGACGTCGTTCACGGATAACAATTTTTTGACAAACAAGGAGAGGACACAGCGCATGAGCCAAGACATCGTGAATCACTTTGTAGCGGGAGAAGAATTTGAGGGGAAGTCCACCCGGACGGCTCCTGTTTTTGATCCTGCGAAAGGGGTGTCGACCAAGCAGGTGAGATTGGCGAGCACAGATGATGTCGAACACGCTGTGCAGAAAGCAGAAGCGGCTTTTGCCAGCTGGTCGTCAATGTCCATGACGAAACGTAACCAGGTGCTCTTTCGATTCCGTGAGTTACTCGAGGCGAAAAAAGGTGAGCTCGCCGAAATTATCACGTCGGAACACGGCAAAGTACTCTCCGATGCGCTCGGAGAGATCACGCGAGGCCAAGAGGTGGTTGAGTTCGCGTGCGGACTTCCCCACCTGCTGAAGGGGCAGTTTTCTCTCAATGCCTCCACTGGTGTCGATGTGTACTCGTTGACCCAGCCCCTCGGAGTCGTGGGCATCATCAGTCCCTTCAACTTCCCCGCCATGGTCCCAATGTGGTTCTTTCCGGTGGCGATTGCCGCGGGGAACACGGTGATTTTGAAGCCCAGCGAAAAGGACCCCTCAGCGGCTAACTGGATGGCGGCGCTATGGAAAGAAGCGGGGTTGCCCGACGGGGTTTTTAATGTCGTCCACGGGGATAAAGAGGCAGTCGACGCCCTTTTGGAACACCCCGTCGTCCAGTCGATATCGTTTGTCGGCTCTACCCCCATTGCCCGCTATGTCTACGAAACGGGGGCGCGCGCGGGAAAGCGAATTCAAGCTCTCGGCGGGGCGAAAAACCACATGCTGGTGCTACCAGACGCGGACGTCGATGTCGCGGCGGATGCTGCGGTCAACGCGGGATTTGGTTCCGCGGGGGAGCGCTGCATGGCGATTTCGGTGGTCGTCGCCGTCGACCCGGTGGGTGACACGCTGGTCGAATCGATTGCGAAAAAGATGTCAGCGATTCAGGTGGGAGACGGTCGTCGCTCCTGCGATATGGGCCCTCTGGTGACCGAGGCGCACCGAGACAAAGTCGCTTCCTACATTGATGTTGCGCGAGAAGACGGAGCCACAGTGGTCGTGGACGGCCGCGAGGTGGCAGTAGACGGTGACGACCAAGGCTTCTGGCTTGGCCCCACACTCGTCGACAACGTGCCGACCTCATCACGGGTGTACGGTGAAGAAATTTTCGGACCGGTGCTCTCCGTCGTTCGGGTATCCAGCTATGACGAAGGTGTGGATCTGATTAATAGCGGTGCCTTTGGAAATGGCACGGCGATTTTCACCAACGATGGGGGCGCAGCGAGGAAGTTTGTGACGCAGATCGAAGTCGGAATGATTGGTGTCAACGTGCCAATACCCGTTCCAATGGCCTATTACTCCTTTGGTGGGTGGAAACATTCGATGTTCGGCGACTCGCGTGCTCACGGAGAAGAAGGCTTCCGGTTCTTCACCCGTCAGAAGGTCGTCACGTCGCGTTGGCCAGAACCCAGTCATGGTGGCCTGAACCTCGGTTTTCCCCAGAACTAGTAGCGGGCGCACTGGCCCGAAGCCGACTTGGCACTTTAGAGCCTGTTTCTCCAAGGTGCCTCACACCCCGGGTTGGACCATGTGAATCCAGCCCGGGGTATTTTGGGTCGGGCTGTCGACGATCCCCGAATTCCGGTGTTTTCGACGGCGTGTTTTCTCGTGGTCGTTGCAACCACCACTAGTAGCCTCCTGGCCTGCCGGGGTAAAAAAACAGTGCCGGTATGGGGTCCCCACACCGGCACTGAGGTGTTCTTTCTCGAAATGAATTCCTTGGATGGGGGGGCACCGTTAATCACTCGGGGCATCGAGCTCAATTAGTGGGGCTTACTCACCGGGAATGATTACTTCGCAGTAACGCCTGGCGACCCCCACGAGCTTTGGATCGAGGGTGACCAGGGGTATGTCTAGTGCCATCGCCAGTCCGACATAACAGGCGTCGTAGAAGGTGATGTCATGACGAAGCGGCCACGCGATGGGGGCGTATTCGCTCACGTGATACTCACTCCAGGGTGAACTGGTGAAGGATTCGAACTGGTGTGTGAGATCCACGCCTCGGAGCCGTTCCTGGGTGCGAAACACGTGACCCACTTCAGAAAAGACGAGGTCGGGGACACACGATTCAGACGAGGACAAGATCCCTCGACACTCTGAGGCGACCGGGGAGTCGTTGATCCATGCCTCCACGACAACCGAGGCATCGGCAACAATTCTCACGCGTCTCGGACGGTGCGAATTGTTGCCACGATCTCCTGGGTACTTATGCCCGGGTTGGGCGTGGTTCTTAAACCCGCCTCAATCTCCGCCATGACTTCGGCCATGGTGGGCTTGTCGGCTGATGCCTTAAGAAGGCCCAGAACATATTCCTGGAGTGACTGGCCTTCGCTTTCTGCCCGACGAACCAAAGTCGCGTGGGTATCCGAAGGGACACTTCTGACCAGAAGATTGGGGCTCATACTCCGACGATAGGGGAGCTGCTTACGTTTTGCAAGCACTTGGTAATGCGGTGGTTGCATCCCTGAACGGTAGCTCCCGAGGCAATGGCGTTGGCGAAAGGCGCCACATCTGTGGAGAAAAGCCTGTGGCGCTCGTGAAAAACAGGACGGGTTAGCTCAACACATCCTTAGTGCTGAACCTGCCGTAGGCGAGGGCGCCGAACAGGGCGATGTAGCCGAGCTGTAGGAGGGCGTTGGAGCCGAAACTGGAGAGCTCGATGGGCTGTCTCAAAATATCCGCGAAGTCCAACCAGTAGTGGGTAAACAGCCATTCGTGGATGATCGAGAGCTGGGGCAGGTTATCGAGAATTTGGCTCACGCCACTGGCGATCAACACGCCTGTCATGGCGCCCACGGGAATGGTCGTCAGGGTCGAAATAAAGAGCCCGATGGCGAGCATTCCCGTCATCGACACCGTCGTATAGAGCGCAACGAGGGCCATTCGGCCGAGGCCTTCGCCGAGTCCAATGACATCGCCGCTCAAGAGTGTGATGGGTCCGGTGGGAAAGAGGATCCAGCCAATCAGTGCGCCTGCCAGCATCAGGGTGAATGTGCCTGCCAGGACGAAGGCGAGTGTCCCCAGATACTTCACCACCAACAGGCGAAGCCTGCCGACCGGGGCAATGAGTAAGTAGCGAAGCGTGCCCAGGCCGGCTTCGCCGGCGATGGTGTCACCGGAGACCACCGACACAGTGAGTGGCAAAAACAGTGGCATCGCGAGCAACATGGCGGCAAAACCGGTGAAGAGGCCGTTTTGGGTGACCCGGTCGACAAAGGGTGGGCCTTCACCCGGGGCGAGGCGATCAGAGGATAAATAGACGGCCACGGCCAACAGGATGGGAATCAGCGCGATGGCGGCGAGCATCGCCCACGTACGCCGCCTGGTGAACATCACGAGCAGTTCTGAGAGCATTAAGTCGAGGCTGAGTGCGGCGCTTAAGGTTTTGTTAGCGGGCAACGTCGAACCCCTCTCCGGTGAGTTCCACGAAATACTCTTCGAGGCTCGGCCGCTCGATTCGAATCCCACTGACGCCGATGCCCGCCGAGACGAGTTCTTGGTTAATCGCCGCCGGGTTCGTGTCCGCACTGACCGTGGCCACCAGCGTGCTGATCATGCCCGCCGTGGTTGCCCGAGGGCTCTGCGGGGACTCGGTGGCGGAGAGGGGGAGAGTCTTGGTGGTCGCGATGATCTGGTGCCTGGCGAGGACCTCTTTTGCTCCCGCGACATCGTTGACTTCGATGACCAGTCTCGGCTCGGCGTGCGAGCGAAGCTCGTCCAGGGAACCCTGGGCGAGCAATTCGCCCAGATTCATCACCGCCACGTGGCTACACAGCTGTTCGATTTCCACCAGAAGGTGGCTGGAGAGAAAAATGGTGATGCCTTCATCGGCGAGGCTTCTAATCAGGGCGCGTACTTCCCGGGTGCCTTGGGGGTCGAGACCGTTGGTGGGCTCGTCCAAAATCAACAGATCGCGCGGTTTTAATAGAGCATTGGCGAGGCCCAGTCGCTGTTTCATGCCCAGCGAATAGGCACCCGCTTTTTTCTCGGCCGCGGCCGTCAAGCCCACTCGCGCCAAGGCGTAGTCGACTCGCTCCGCCCGGGTGTCGGCATTGGAAAACCGATCAGCGGCATCCATCCGGAGCAGGTTTTTCCGCCCGGAAAGATAGGGGTAGAAGGCGGGGCCCTCCACCAGGGCGCCCACTTTGGGAAGGGCCTGCTCGAGGTGGCGAGGAATGTCGTGGCCGAGAACGCTGATGGTTCCCGAACTCGCTTCCGCGAGTCCCAGCAGCATCCGAATGGTGGTCGTTTTGCCCGAACCGTTTGGACCGAGGAAACCAAACACCGACCCGCGGGGAACCGCCAGGGATAACCCGTCAACGGCAGCCTGCGAACCGAAAGTCTTGGTTAAGCCCTCGGTCTGGATCGACAACTCGCCGGGACCGTGCGCTGTGTCACCGAGCTCTGTGTCGCCGAGTTCTGTGTCGCCGTGCTCTGTGGCTGCTGCCGCGGTGGCCGCGGCGGCAGCTGGTGTCCGCGCGCTCACCTAGTTGGTGGCGAGTTGCTGCAGGTAGTCGACGCTCACTGCTCCGGTGTAGACCTCGCCGGAGTCGGTCAGAAGCGTGGTGCTCAGCGGTGTACTAAACACCGTGCCACCGTCGACCTCGGTAGTGAAGTCGCTGAGGAGTTCGTTGTCCAGCATTTCGCGCGGGAAGGCTTCTGGTAGCTGGTTCATGGCGAGCACCGTGTCGAATCCTTCACCGAGGGTTTCTGAGGTGACGTTGGAGCCAAATTCTTGGCCCATGTCGGCCCGAAGCGACTCGAGCAGTGCTTCCCGCTCGGCGTCGGTGAGGTCTTCGCGCTGGAGCTCGGTCAGCGTGTTTTCCACCTCATCGGGGAACTCGAGGGTCTCTACTGTTGCCCCTGGAGGGGGACTAAAGGCAAAGATCGAGTCTTGTGGTGTCTCGTATGAGATGGAGTCAAAAGCGACGGAGAACGCCACGTCGGCCTGCTCGGTGGAATACACCTGAACGCCGAGGCCCAAGCCGGTGTTCGCATCGACGGAGATGTCGATGCGCTCCACCAGACTGACGTCTGATTCCGGTGTCACGACCAGGCGGTAGGCGTCTTGTCCGGCGACCTGGTGGTCGGCTCCCACCGTGATGGTGGCTTTACCGGCTGACTGCTCGAGAAGGGCGCCCGCGAGTTCGTCGGGGTTGGTGAGATCCAGCTCCACCTCAGCGTTTAGCTCATCGAGGGTGGGCTTATCGAGATCCGCATCGATGCTTCTGGTCAGCACAGTATTGGTCTTCGCGTTGTAGGAGTAGAAGGCGTCTTTGTTCACAATGACGTCTCGTTGGCTCATCGGGTCAAGAATTTGTGCGCGGAAACCCTCTTCGGAGGCGTAGACACGGATGGTGTCGGAGCCGGCGAGGAAGGAAATGGCGTCGGTCACCATATTTTGTTCCACCACTTCGGGGACAAAGTCTTCGAAGCCATCGGGCATCCGCTCTTCCATGTCGGCGACCATCTCTTCGCTCATCAGCTGAGACATTTCCAGCTCGGGAAGACCCAGGTTGGACGTCTTGGTGACACTTCCGGAAAAGCCCTGCACGCTGTCGTCCATTGCGGCGAGTAATTCCGCGACGGTGCGCTCGGGGAGGTCAACCGCGCTCGCCTGCATCGGAACGGCGATCGCTCCGGCGGCGATGACGCCTGCGACGGCTACTGAAGGAACCCATTTGGTGAGAATGTCGATCACGACCTTTCAAAGACTGTGTGATGCTCAGAATACGAGCAGTGGCTAAACAACCGCTGAGTGCGCTGCTGAATGTGGTCCCGATGGGGACCACACCCTCTCCTTGCTCACAGCACGCAGTACCGGCGCGGAGGAGACCCGGCCGGGGATCCGGTTTTTTCAGACCGTCTCCAGGAGAAAGCCCACGTCGTTCCTGGAGCGCATTGGGGCGCCAATCCCGGTTCACCTGGATCTTCTGTAGCCCGCAGGCAGCTACCCGGGCCCCCACACTGAACTGACGAACTGTTTTCCACTCCGCGGTGGCTTAATCGGGCGGTGGCTTAATCGGACTGTCGCAGCAAAAACACAGCGCAGCAAAAGACCCCGTGCCGTAAAGGCCACGGTGTCCTACACTGTAGAACTGTGGGTAACAATCACGTAGGGCTGCGTCAACTCGGTCAAAATGTCTCCCGTGTACTGGAGCGAGTAAAGCGGGGGGAAGTCTTAGTGGTCACCGAATTTGGCAAACCGATTGCGAAAATCTCTCCCGTGGGTGAACCGCGAACGCTTGAGGAAGCGGTCGAAATGGGGCAGGTCACACCCCCGACGGCGGATCTGAGAGATTTTCTCGCTCGCGGGCCCCTGCCCTCGGCCGACGGAGAACCGTTGTCCGACATTTTGGAGCGAATGCGACGCGACGAGCGATGAAGGGGTTTTATCTCGATACTTCGGCGGCACTCAAGCTGTTGGTCACA
The DNA here is from genome assembly GCF_031581085.1 of Pontimonas sp. NCBI lineage: Bacteria > Bacillati > Actinomycetota > Actinomycetes > Micrococcales > Microbacteriaceae > Pontimonas > Pontimonas sp. Next base: position 33,912 of record NZ_JAVLBO010000008.1, on the reverse strand, counting down.
GAGAACGCCTCAGAGCAGTTGTCCAGTTGGCTGGCAGAGTCTCGCTCCCCACTGATGTCGAGTTCACTCCTCGTCACGGAGTTGGTTCGCGCCGCACGGCAGGGAGGTGACGGCGCAGTCTTGGCAGCTCGGTCACTTCTCAATACGGTTTATCTGCACGACGTCGCGGGGCCGGTGCTCGAATTGGCCGCTCACCTCACGCCCACGGCTTTGCGATCGCTTGATGCCATTCACCTCGCCACTGCTCTTCAGTATCTTCATTTTCTCGGCGGAATGGTGACTTACGACCAGCGGCTGGCCGCCGCGTGTCGAGACCACGGTGTCCCGGTCGTGAGCCCCGGTGTGGACTTATAGCGGGCTGGAAAGCCGCGTCCCGCCCCAGAAGGAGCTGCCGGATACCCGGAGTTGAATTACCGAGGATCGGCGACTGCTGCCCTGCTGTGGGGAGGTGCCCTTCTGGCAGCAGGAGAGCTGGTTTGTGGAACTCCCGCTACGAAGAGCTCTCGGAGTCGTCTTTGGGTGCGGTGACGCGGCCGGCGTGGGCGACGGCGTCTGGGTCCCTCGCCGATTTGATCAAGCTCGCCACCGTGGCCACGGTGAGGATCGCCACAATCACGATCAGGCTCACCACGGTGTCGATCTTTGGCAGCGCTTCCGAGATTTGCTCGTGGCCGAAGAGCAAAATGAGTTTCACTCCGATAAAGATGAGAATGAACGCGAGTCCGAGAGAGAGGTAAATGAGCCGATCGAGCAGGCCCTTGACCAAAAAATACAGGGCGCGAAGGCCGAGAAGGGCGAACGCGTTGGCGGCGAAGACCAAGAACGGCTCCTGGGTAACCCCGAAGGTGGCGGGGATGGAATCCAGGGCAAAGAGAAGATCGGTGGAGCCAATCGCGATCATCACGATGAACATCGGTGTGGCCAGGCGCACACCGTTTTCCTTCACGAACAGTTTGGTGCCGTGGTAGGTCTCTGTGAAGGGCACTTTGCGCTTGACAAAGCGCACCACGAAGTTTTCTGAGGGGTCGGGGTCTTCGTTCCAGTGGCGCATCAGCCCGAATCCCGTCCAGATGAGGATCGCGCCGAAGATGAAGAAGGTGAACGCGAAGTAGGCCAGGGCGGCCGCGCCGATGGCGATGAAGATGGCGCGGAAGATGAGCGCGAGGATGACACCGATGAGGAGCACTCGCTGCTGATAGATCGACGGGACCGCAAACGTCGTGAGGATGATCGCGAAGACGAAAACGTTATCGATCGAGAGTGACTTCTCGACCAGGTAGGCGGTGAAGTACTCGGTGCCAAAGACGCTTCCCGAGTCCCACCAGACCCATAGTCCAAAAGCAATCGCGACGGCGATGTAAAAAACAGACCACCACGCCGCCTCTTTAAACCCCACCTCGTGGGGGTGTCTCGAGAAGGTGAGGAGGTCGAGAACGAGAAGGGCGAGGATGATTCCGATAATGAAGGCCCAGGTATCAAGACCGACGTCCACGGCGGGTGTGTCCTAACTGTGTGAGAAGCACGGCGAACGCCGTATTAAACACAGTTTATGAAACTCAGGCGCCGGGTGGGTGGGAATATGCCGAGGGTTTCTGCCTCGGGGTGGCTCGCTGGCAGGAGAATTAGGCCGGGGGAAGGTCGGGCATTGCCTCTTCTGCCGTGTCGTCCATGCGCACGACGACTTTGCCGAATACTCCGATTTCCTCCAGGTCGATGAAGGCTTTCCTGACCTCATCGAAGGGTTGGGTGCGAATGGGGATAATGAGCGAACCGTCCGCAATTTTTTCCGCCAATGCGGTGATAATCGGCGGGTTGAGCCCCACGCGTCCCACGGTGGGGACCCCGAACTGGGGGCCGTCGCCGGAAATGGAGTTGATGTTCTCTCGCGGGACGCCCAACTCCAGCGCCGCCTCGATCATTTCGTGCCCGGAGTTGTCAAACACGTGGTGGAGGCCTTTGGGGGTGAATTCTTCGAGGGAGGCGACGAGGTCACCGTGATAGTCCAGGGGGATGAGACCCATTCCCTCCAAATACACGTGGTTTCGGGGGCTGGCGGTGGCAATCACCGTCGCGCCCAGATCGCGAAGCAACTGGCACATGACCACGCCCACTCCGCCGGAGGCACCGCTGACGGCGACCACCTCTCCGGGTTTCACACTCTGAGATTCCACGGCCGCCCAGGCTGTCTGGGCGGCAACGGGTAACACTGCGGCGTGATCAAAGGTGATTCCCTCGGGTTTTGCCATCACCAGGTTGGCGGGGGAGGAGATGATGTCGGCCATGACCCCTTGGCCGGTGCCCAAGACTTCTGCACCCACCTCGATGTGGCTGACGTCTTTCCCCACCGCAATGGCGATGCCGGAAAATTCACGACCGATTCGGGCGGGGAGTTCGACAATGGGGGTGCGCCCTCGCCGCATTTTGCTATCGGCGGGGTTCAGCCCGGCGGCGACCACGCGGATCGAGACTTCGTCGGGACCAGGCTCGCTGGGATCTGCTTCGTGGGCCAGAGTGATGACCTCTGGAGGGCCGTATCGGTCGTATTTTGCTACTCGCATGCTCGGGCTTTCTTCCTGGGCGCCTGCGGTTGTGGAGGGCAAATCGAGACGTCTTCTCGGCTGGTGGCATCAGTGTAGTAGGGGCCTGTGACATGGCGGCAGGGCGAAAAAGCGACCGTGGGTGAGCAGTAACCGGGTAAGTAATTGATTACCCGGGTGGCCTCCCTGGCTGCGTGGCCACCCACAGTGCCCGCCACTACCAATAAAACGCCACGAAAAAAAGTCTTGAATGTTATTCGACTCTGCAGTTAACTGTGCGCCATGTTGACCCGAAGTCGTGTCACCGCAGCAGCCACACACCCCGATTCGCGCCGCGAGCCGCGGCGACGATCCGGCCCGGCCGACACCCGGAGGACGGCGGGCCACCCCGCAGGAATCCACCCCTCGGGGGCGCTCCCGATTCGAACTGCTCTGCTCACGGGCGGCGCGCTCGCCCTGGCAGCAGTCCCGATCGCCACGCCGCTGTATGCCACGGGCGGTGAATTAGAAGACGACAGTGCCGTCATGATCGGCTCCGATGGAAAGATCTACGCACTCGATCTCGACTCTGCCGAGGTGAGCGGAGGCGTCGCAATAACCGGCGACACCTTCGACTACGTGGTCACTGGCCTCGAAGCAGACCCCGTGTCAAACACCCTCTACGCGATTAACCAGTCGGCCACAGACTCGAACGTGCTGGCCGCAATCGACTACACCACGGCCGAATCCACCCTCGTGGAACCCGACTACGGCGAAGACGAAATTCTGAATGCCCTGGACCGAGCAGAAGACGGTACCTATTTCTTGGGTCACCTGCCCCATGACGGGCCCGCCGGTGCCCACCTGTCCACCCTCGCAGTCGATAGCGGAAACTACAGCACAATCGACACCACCGACCTAGCGGGGGGGGGGTGGGGGGTAATAACAAGATTGTCTCAGCGCTCGTCTCGGTAGCCGATTCCCTCTACGGTTTCGTCCTCGGCGGCGATGACGGGCTCTACCTCGTCGATACCGACACCGGCGAATTGGCCGCCACACAGGCCGCCAGTGACGAGATGGACGGGATCACCATTGTCGCGGCCGATCACACCGCCGATGACACGGTGTATGTGCTCGGTCGAGATATCGACTCCAATGTCTCGCTCTACACCAACGACCTCGCCGGCACCAGCACCCTGGTGGGTGCGATTACCGGCCTCTCCACCGGTGTCTCGGTCGGCAATTTCGCCATCGCGACCCTGCTCGCCGATGAACGCGTCGGTGAGGACACCGAAGAGGGCTCCGGGGGAGACTCCGGAGACGACGAACCAGGTGGGAGCGGGGGTGGTGACCGTGAGCCGGAGGACTCCGATGGTGTCGACACCATCGTCAGCACACCGCTCCCACCTGCCACACTCCCTCCCGGGCAGCCAGAGCTGGCCCCCACAGGACCCGTGACCGCGATCGCCTCTGGCAGCACCCTGCTGGGACTGGGGCTTGGCACAGGGGTCGGCGCACTACTGGGGTTTGGACTCACCGTAGGACTCACTGGGGGAGCCACTGGGCGACTTCGGGGCGCCATTGGGCCCCGAAAGCGTCAGCGCGGCGGGCAGCGCGGCGGGCAGCGTGGTGGGCAGCGTGACCGGCAGCGAAGCCAGCAAGGTGACCTTCGGTTCAGGTCCGCAGCTCGTGCCCAGAGCGAACGGCCCTCCGGTGGGAGCCGCGGGCGCACTATTCTGTGAGGACATGAGTGAATCGTCCAAGCGGGTAGACCCCATTGATCGAATCCTCTCTCGCGCGCCCGAAGAGCGCTCGGCTGCTCCCCAGCAGAGCGTCTTTAGCGCACCGGTAGAAGAACACGCGGGGGATACCCCGGCCACGGTGGCAACCCCCGATACCGCGGAGGCGCAGTCCTCCGTGCGAGCGGGTGCTCCACCGACCACCGGGGATTTGGACCTGGAGGCGAGAAGTGGCCTGCGCCGCGTCGGAGGGCTCTCGACAGAGCTCGAGGACGTCACCGAAGTCGAATACCGGCAGCTTCGTCTCGAAAACGTCGTCCTCGTGGGCGTCTATCGACACGGGGACATTGTCGATGCGGAAAACTCGCTGCGCGAGTTGGCGCTGCTGTGTGAAACGGCCGGCGCCGCCGTCATTGACGGGGTGTTGCAGCAGCGCGACCAGCCAGACCCCGCCACCTATTTGGGCAGTGGCAAAGCGCGTGAGCTTGCCGACCTCGTCGCTGCAGTCCGGGCGGACACCGTGGTCGCCGATACCGAATTGGCGCCCAGTCAACGCCGTGCCCTCGAGGATGCGATCGGAGTAAAGGTCATCGACCGCACAGCGGTCATTTTGGACATCTTTAGCCAACACGCGAAAACCCGTGAGGGTAAAGCTCAAGTGGAGCTCGCCCAGCTGCAGTATTTACTTCCGCGGCTTCGCGGCTGGGGTGCCTCGATGAGCCGCCAGGCCGGTGGCCAGGTCGGTGGGGCTGGTGCCGGAATGGGCTCGCGTGGTCCCGGTGAAACCAAAATTGAGTTGGATCGTCGACGTATTAACCAGCGGATGGCGAGGCTTCGACGCCAAATCGCCGGGTTTAGCCCCGCTCGAGCGGGAAAGCGCAAAAACCGCGAGCGAAACAACATCGCCTCGGTCGCCATCGCCGGCTACACCAACGCCGGGAAGTCCTCGCTGTTGAACCAGCTGACCGGTGCGGGGGTGATGGTTCAAGACGCCCTGTTTGCCACACTGGATCCGACGGTGCGAAAAGCCCAGACACCCGACGGCCGGCCCTACACACTAAGCGACACGGTGGGCTTTGTCCGCTCGCTACCGCACCAACTCGTGGAGGCTTTTCGCTCCACCCTGGAAGAAGTCGGTGATGCCGACGTGATCGTCCACGTCGTCGACGCCTCACACCCCGACCCCACCGCGCAAATCCACACCGTGCGACAGGTCATCGCCGATGTGGGCGCCAGCGAGATCCCCGAAATCGTGGTGTTCAACAAATCCGATCTCATCGACTCTGACCGGGAAGTCGAACTGCGCGGTGTGCAACCCGGTGCTGTCTTTGTTTCGGCGTCCACCGGCCAGGGAATCGACACTCTGCACCGCGCCATCGCCGAGGTACTCCCGCGGCCCACGCTCCACCGCCGCCTGCTCATTCCTTTCGACCGCGGTGACCTAGTCGCCCTCGTGCACGACTCGGGTGACGTGCTGGCGACCTCTTACGACGAGGCGGGAACCAGCATGGAGGTCATGCTGGACGAGGTCACACTCGCCTCACTCGAAGACTTTGTGGTCCTGTCAGACCCGGCGGGTACACCCGCAGCGGTGACGAGCCACTCGGGGGATTAACACTCCTCGCTGCCTCCCACCGCATTGCCTCCCACTGCAGTGCCACCGCATTGCCTCCTACCGCACTGCCGCGGCGCGTGCGCTCCGCCCGCGAGAGGTGTTTAGGCGCTCGCTGGGGGCTCCAGGTAGCCGTCGTCGCCGGGCTTCCCAAAACGCACGGCATCCACCGCGTCGAAAGTGGCGTCGGGGCCGTGTTCGATTGTGACCCACAGCACATTGGCTTCGGCTTGTCGAAGCGCGCGCAGGGTGGGGCTTAGCTGCTCCCGGTCGAGCGCGGCCGAGACCACGATGACCTGCTCTGCCCAACCCAAGAGGGAGCCGATGGCATCGGAGACGACCTGGTGAAACGACTCCACCGAGACACTGACTTCGCCGGTTGTGGGCTGGTTGGCCCCGGGATCTGATTGCGGCGCGAGCCAGAGGGTGGGGGTCGTCCACCAACTGGCGAGCTCGGGCAGAGCGGCATTGAGCTCGGCCCGGATTCCAGAGGCCGCCGCTTCGACGCGCAAAATGTCTGACCCCAGCGCGGTGTCCGCGCTGGTGGCGTGTAAGCGGGCAATGGGAAGCAGCACCCGCAGTGCCCCACCGGGGTGACTCGACTGCACGGCGGCGATGTGCTCGGCACTGGAGTGGAGAAGATCACGACCTGACATGCTCGCCAGGCTACTCCGCTTGCACCCCGCACGGGAAAGGGTGTGTTGGGGCTGCCGCGTCCACCCTCGCCAAACTGCTCCGAGCCCCGAGTGCTGCCCCCCGAGCACTACCCCTCGAGTATTGCCACTCCGGCTCAATCACTCCGGCACAGCGCAGGGAGTCCCCAGTCGACGAGTCTTTTCGTGGGCGAGTCCTCAGTCGACCTTGCGCATCACGGTGACGACCTTGCCCAGGATGGTGGCTTCGTCGCCCAGGATGGGTTCGTAGGCGGAGTTTTGTGGCAACAGCCAGGTGTGTCCGTCTCGTTGTTTGAAGACTTTGACCGTGGCTTCACCGTCGAGTAGTGCGGCGACAATTTCGCCGTTCTCCGCGGTTTTTTGTTCGCGGATGACCACGTGGTCGCCATCGCAGATGGCGGCATCGATCATGGAATCTCCGACAACACTCAGCATGAACAGGTTGCCACCGCCCACCCACTGGGTGGGGAGGCTGACGACTTCTTCGACGTGCTGTTCCGCGGTGATGGGCCCACCCGCGGCGATGCGGCCCACCAGGGGGATGGGCACCATGTTGTCCTCGAGGGAACTCACCGGAGCGACGGGGGCGTCTGCTTCCGGCGTGAGGCGAATGAGCACCTCGAGGGTTCTCGCTGTGCCCGGGTGTCTCCTGATGTATCCGGCGCGCTCTAACTGTCCCAACTGGTGGGAGACACTCGACGTTGAGGTCAGACCGGTGTTGTCACAGATCTCTCGCATGCTGGGGGGAACGCCCCTCGAGTCGAGGCTGCGTTCGATAAATGCCTGGATACGTTCCTGCTGTGGTGTCAACATAACCCCCAGGTTAGCGCGTTTCGAACACTTTTGTGAAACATTCTTTCGAACGTGTCGCGCCAATGTCGGTGGTCCCTGGTGAAATTTCTGGTGTTCGGTAGTTGACAACGTCGCTATTCGAACATATATTCGAAACAGAGATTCGCCCCCGACTCTCCCGGCCGAGGGTCGGGGGCGGGACTCAACACCAGGACAAGGAGAACACCATGTCACACACCACCACCGCCGGCCCCGCTCAGCTCGCCAGTGCGCCACTGAGAATCACTCGGCGTGGACGCGTCGTCCTCGCGGGCCTGATCGCCCTTCCGGTATTAGTGCTGTCACTGGTTTTTGCGACCCCGGGTGCACAGGCCGGTGGCGAAGACGGCACCGTGGAGGTCTACACCGTCCTTGCCGGCGAGTCGCTGTGGGACATCGCCGAAGATATTGCCCCCCAACAGGATCCGCGCGTCGTCATCGATCGCCTGCTACGCGCAAACGCGCTCGACTCTGCGAGCCTGCAGCCCGGTCAACAACTGATCATTCCCGCCGGCCTCTAGCCACGTCCTCTAACCCCTTTCTCCAGGCGCCCGGCTCCTCGCCCCGTCCTCCAGGTGGCCGGCCTCTACGATGGGGGAGTGGAACTTTCCGATCTGCCCATTCGAGACGACCTGCGGGGAAAATCCCCTTACGGCGCTCCGATGGTGGACGTTCCCGTCACGCTGAACGTCAACGAAAATACCCACCGCGTGCCCGACGCGGTGCGATCGAGCATCCTCGAGGCACTCTCTGATGCACTGGAGAACATCAACCGCTACCCGGACCGCGAATTTCTCGCGCTTCGAGAAGGATTAGCCGCTTACCTCGCCCAGCGCCCCACCGGCGAGTCGACGACGGGTGGTCCAGAATCAATCTGGGCCGCCAACGGTTCCAATGAGGTGTTGCAACACGTCTTGCAGGCTTTTGGTGGTCCGGGACGAAGCGTTCTGGGCTTTCCGCCCACCTACTCCATGCACCCCATCATCGCCGAGGCGACGGGAACGCGCTGGGTGCCTGCACAGCGAGACGCCGACTTCGAGATTTCTCCGGCGACGGCCGTGGCCGCCGTCACAGAACACCAACCCGATGTGGTGTTTTTCTGCAGTCCCAATAACCCCACCGGGACCGGGGTGTCGTTAGAGACCATCGAGGCAACCTATGACGCCAGCGAGGCGATGGTGTTGGTCGATGAGGCCTACATCGAATTTGCCCCCGACGATCACCTCTCCGCCAGGCGGCTATTGGCGGGCAGGCCGCGGTTGATGATCTCTCGCACCATGAGCAAAGCGTTTGCCTTTGCCGGGGCGAGGCTTGGCTATCTGATTGCCGATCCGGTGGTCAACGACGCTCTTCGATTGGTTCGCCTGCCCTACCACCTCTCCGCACTCACCCAGGCGGCTGCCACCGCGGCGCTCGCCCACCACGAGACCATGCTCGCCACGGTCGAGTCGATTCGCCAGCAGCGAGATCGCCTCGCGCGCGAACTGACCGCGATGGGCTACTTTGTCTGGCCATCGCTCGCGAATTTTGTGCTCTTTGGAGGCGTAGTGGACCCGGGGGAGACCTTCCGGGGTCTCCTGGAGCAGGGAGTGCTGGTGCGGGATGTGGGCATCGAGCACACCCTTCGGGTGAGCGCGGGCACAGCGGAGGAGACCAGCGCCTTCCTCGAGGCTCTTACTAGACTGGAGCGATGAGTAGAGTCGCCAGTATCCAGCGCCAGACCAGTGAATCCACGGTTAGTGTGAGTCTGAACCTCGACGGCACCGGCGACAACAGTATTTCGACCACCGTGCCCTTTTTCGATCACATGCTCACGGCGCTCTCAAAGCACTCGCTGATCGACCTCACCGTGAATTCACACGGCGATACCGACATCGATGTCCACCACACCGTGGAAGACACCGCCATTGTGCTGGGTCAAGCACTTCGTGAAGCACTGGGCGATAAAGCCGGTATTTCGCGCTTCGGCGACGCACTGGTACCCCTCGATGACGCCCTGGCCCGAGCGGTCGTGGACGTCTCCGGCCGGCCCTATCTGGTCCACAGCGGCGAACCCGAAGGGTTCGAACACCACCACATCGGCGGCCACTTCACCGGCTCGCTGGTGCGCCACGTGTTCGAAGCGATCACCATGCACGCCATGTTGACCGTGCACGTGAGTGTGTTGGCCGGGCGAGACCCCCACCACATTGCGGAGGCGGAATTTAAAGCATTTGCCCGCGCGCTTCGAAAAGCCATCGCCACCGACGAGCAGGTCAGTGGCATCCCCTCCACCAAAGGGGCGCTCTAGTCGTGGCAGCCACACCCCACGTCGTCGTCTTTGACTACGGCTCGGGAAACGTCCACTCCGCGGTCAAAGCCCTCGAGCACGCCGGTGCCCGGGTGTCACTGAGTGCCACACGTCAGGACGCAATGGACGCCGATGGTTTGGTGGTCCCCGGCGTGGGCGCCTTTGCCTCGGTCATGGCCGGCCTCACCGACAAACGCGGTGGGGAAATTATCGAGCGTCGGCTGGCTGGAGGCCGTGCGGTGTTGGGTATCTGCGTGGGCCTGCAGGTGATGTTCGATCGCGGTGTCGAACACGGTGTGGATACCGCGGGCCTTGCTCAGTGGCCGGGCGTTGTCGAGAAACTCGACGCCCCACGGCTTCCCCACATGGGGTGGAACAGCGTCGAGGCGGCCCCGGGCAGCGAACTTTTTGCCGGGATCGAGCGGGAGCGCTTTTACTTTGTCCACTCCTACGCGGTCACCCAGTGGAGCTTGGAGCCCGGACCCCAATTTAAGCCGCCCCTGGTGAGCTGGAGCGAGCACGGCCAGCGTTTTGTCGCCGCCGTCGAAAATGGTCCGCTCACGGCCACCCAGTTCCACCCTGAAAAATCTGGCGATGCGGGAATCGCGCTCTTGACCAATTGGCTCAGGCGCCTATAGTGGGTGGGTCAGTCCGGGCCGAGCCTGTGTGGTCGAAAACCTGTGTGGTCGAAAGCCTGTGTGGTCGAATGGGTCCGGTTGCTGCATCTGAACAATCTGAGTGTTTCTTACGCGACATTGAGGGAAAAATACGCACGCTATGGCCGTTTCTTCTACTCCCCAGTTGGTCCTGCTCCCCGCCGTTGACGTCGCCGACGGCAAAGCCGTCCGACTGACCCAGGGGCAAGCGGGAACCGAAACCGCCTACGGCGACGCGGTCGCCGCCGCCGAAGAGTGGGCCCGTCTGGGCGCTGAATGGATTCACCTGGTCGACCTCGACGCGGCCTTCGGCCGCGGCTCTAATCGCGGAGTTATCAAAAAAGTGGTCAAAGCCGTGGGGAAAAAACTCAACGTCGAGCTCTCCGGGGGCATCCGCGACGACGAATCCTTGGACGAGGCACTCTCGACCGGGGCGGTGCGAGTGAATCTGGGCACCGCGGCGTTAGAAAACCCGGAATGGACCGCGCACGTCATCGCCGAATACGGCGATGCCATCGCGGTCGGTTTGGATGTGCGCGGTGAAACCCTCGCGGCCAGAGGCTGGACCCAAGAGGGGGGAAACCTCTTTGATGTGATGGAGCGGCTGAACGACTGCGGCTGTGCGCGCTTTGTCGTCACCGACGTCACCAAAGATGGCACCATGCGCGGTCCCAACGTGGAATTGCTGCGACAGGTCCTAGAAAACACCGACCATTCGGTGATCGCCTCCGGCGGCATCTCCAGCCTGGATGACATCGCCGAGTTGCGCGAACTGGTGCCGCTGGGCCTCGAGGGCGCCATTTTGGGCAAAGCCCTCTACGCCGGTGCCTTCACGTTGACCGAAGCGCTCGATGTCGCGGGCCGCTGACTCGGCCGGTATCCCCTTCGACGGGCGAGAATTTCGGCCACACCCCTTCGCGGGTGACGACGGCAGTGCACCGGAGCGCCTGGGTGAAGCCCTCGCCGACTGGGCGAGAAACTCCTCCAGTGGGGCGTATTCGGAAGTCGTGGAGTCGCTTCGAGATAGCAGGCTGTTAGTTCCTCTGATTGCCGAAGCCGGTGATCTCGGCCACACCCCCGAGGGTCGGCTGGTGGAAAAAACCCAAGAGCTCTCCGTGGTGACCGTGGAGGGGCCAGATTCCCAACCCGTCGGTGTGGTCTTTTCCGACGTGGAGTCACTGGCGAGGTGGCGACTGGAGGCGAGGCCACAACCGGTCGAAGCGCTTCGCGCCGCCGCCTGGGCGCTCCAAGAGGGCGTCACCCGGTTGGTGTTAAACCCCACGAGCGCGAGCGAGTGCGTGCTTCGCCGCGGAGCGCTGGTCGCGTTGGTGACCGCCCAGCCCTACACGCCGCCGTGGGAAGACCCCGAGGTGATCGAGGCGATCGAGAGCGGCCTTGGCGGCCAGGGGGTGTTGCTCTCGGTGCGAAGCGGCTGGGACGAGCCACCACAACCAGGCGCTGACCTCATTGTCGAGGTGGGCTTAGAGCCGGGTTTGACTTCGCAGGAGCTCTCCCAGTTACACAGCCAGTGGAGTGGTGCGTGGGGGCAAGAGACCATTCTGAACCAGAGGGTCGACGGCTTGCGCCTGGCGATTGTCGCCCTCTAGAGCACTGTCTGTCCTGGTTAATTAACAGGGTTAATTGACAGGGCTAATTGACCGGGCCGGTGTATTTCTCCCCGGGGCCTTGGCCGGGGGCATCGGGATAGGTGGAGGCTTCGCGGAAGGCCAGTTGCACGCTGCGCAGACCGTCTCGCAGGACGCGCGCGTGGTGGTCGCCAATCTCTGGTGAGGCGGCGGTGATGAGGCCGGCTAGCGCAGTGATGATTTTTCTCGCCTCAGCCAGATCAATTTCTTCTTTGGGGTTGTCCGAGAGGCCACACTTCACCGCCGCCGCGGAGAGGAGGTGGACGCAGACGGTTTGAATGAGCTCCACTGCTGGTACGTCGCCGATGTCGCGCTCGGCATCCATCAGGGCTTTTTCTAATTCGTCGCTCATTGCTCTCCTTCAGACGTGACCCCAGAGTATCGGGCCTTCTTCTGGGCGTTTTTTGCACACAGGGTCGCGCCTTGTGTTGGCGAATGCAATAACGCGATTGTTCCCGCCATTCGAGGGTGGCTGCGATCAGGCAATCAGTGCTTCGGCCGGTATTCCCAGCTCCCGGTGCAAGTTGCGAATCATCCGGATGCTTAACGGGCGTTTTTTGTTCAGGACTTCGTAGACGCGGCTGGTACTGCCGATAAGTGGGGCAAGGTCGCTGACGGCTAGACCACTTTGTTCCATCCGAAAACGGATAGCTTCGACAGGATCGGGTGGGCTAATCGGGTAGTGCTTGGCTTCGTATGCTTCTACCAAAGTGGCAAGAACATCGAGCTGTTCACTCTCCGGTGTCCCGGGTGCGGGATTAGCGTCCATGAGTGCCTCAATTGTTTCTAAAGCGGTGTGGAGATCTGTTTCATTGCGAATCGGATGGATAAACATTTCTTGTCCCTTCTACTTCCGCCATTTGACGGTTTGCGCGTCGATTTGGTCATATTCTGCGTGGGTTCCGACGAACTTGATGTAGCAAATGTGAAGGAGGTAGTCGATGGCGACTACCAGGCGATACTTGTTTCCTGCGATGTTGAATACGACTCGACCACCTTGCAATACGCTGGCGTGGCGATAGAGGGCCTTAATGTCAGAGGGGTTTTCCCACTGTGCGTGCCGAGCTTCTTCGAACCATGCCCTAAGAGGTTGTTCCGCGTCGCCGTGCCGGTCCCAAAAATCTCGAAGACTTGACATTGCGATCACCCTCACACAATGAGGATAGTCCCAATTTGGGACTTCCGCAAGGGCGTTGTTCCCCAATGTGCTGAGCGGAGTATCCCCAGAGCGCTCTGTGCACAACTCCCCACTCGGGACGTGCACCTGCTACCCTGGGGGAGTTACTCATCCGAGTAATAGTGAAAGTGGAGAAGACTCCCACCTAGGAATACCGAACATCACGGTTTCCGGGTCGTTGTGCTCCGCCGGGTAACCGGCAGCGTGAAGGGCACGGGGGATTCGTCCCCGGGGACGACACTCGCACTCTCGCTGGTACTGCGTGTTGATGTGTGTGAAAGGAGCCCCCATCAGCGATCCACGAATCAACGACCGTATCCGAGCAAGCGAAGTGCGCTTGGTCGGGCCCGAAGGGGAACAGGTCGGAGTGGTGCGAGTCGACATTGCGTTGCGCCTCGCCCAAGAATCCGACTTGGACCTGGTAGAGGTTTCGCCCAACTCGAACCCCCCCGTAGTGAAAATCATGGACTACGGCAAGTTCAAGTACGAAGCCGCTCAGAAGGCCAAAGAGGCCCGCAAGAACCAGGCCAATACGGTGTTGAAGGAAGTGCGTTTCCGCCTCAAGATTGACACCCACGACTACGAAACCAAGCGCAAGAGAGCTGAGTCGTTCCTCCAGCAGGGCGACAAAGTCAAAGCGATGATCCTGTTTCGGGGACGCGAGCAGTCGCGACCAGAACAGGGTGTGCGCCTGCTTCAGCGCTTCGCCGAAGACGTGGCCGAATTTGGACAGGTGGAATCGACGCCCACCATCGACGGACGCAACATGGTCATGGTGATTGGACCGCTGAAAACAAAGGCCGACCAGAAGCAGCAGGCACGTAAAAGCCAAGGGGCGCCCGCCTCTAGCGAGACCAGCGAGTAAGGCAACGAGGAGAAAGGCCAGAAGATGCCTAAGCAGAAAACCCACTCGGGGACGAAAAAGCGTTTTCGCACCACCGGTAGTGGAAAAATCATGAAGCAGGGTGCCGGCATGCGCCACAACTTGGAGCGCAAGGAAACCAGGCTCACCCGTCGACTCAGTAGAGATCGCGTCATCGCCCCCGAAGACGCCAAAGTCATTAAAAAGCTACTCGGTAAATAGACCGACAACCAGGAAAGGTGTGAACCATGGCACGTGTTAAGAACGCGGTAAACGCGCACAAAAAACGCCGGGTTGTCCTCGAGCAGGCTGAAGGCTACCGCGGGCAGCGCTCCCGGGTGTACCGCAAGGCCAAAGAGCAGGTCATCCACTCGCTGAACTACGCCTACCGCGACCGTCGGGCCCGAAAGGGTGACTTCCGTCGGCTGTGGATTCAGCGCATCAACGCTGGGGCGCGCCAAAACGGCATGACCTACAACCGTTTGATTCAGGGCTTGAACCTCGCCGGTGTCGGTGTCGATCGGCGGATGCTGGCCGATATGGCCATCAACGACGAGAAGGCTTTTAGCCAGCTGGTGGCGGTGGCCAAAGCGGCCCTGCCCGAGCAGCGCTAACACTTCGCACTGAGACGGCGTGGGGCTCCGGGTGTGACCCGGAGCCCCACAGCTTTCTTCGCCAGCGTGCGATGCTGGTCGCCTCGTGCCCCGTGCTAATCGCCCCGTTCTGTTCGTCCCGTTCTGTTCGTCTCGGGCTGATCACCTCGTGCTGATTACCTCCGGCTGATCACCTCGTGCTGATTACCTCCGGCTCATGGAGCGCGGCCTGGTGGTGCTCAGCAATTCCTTGGCGTTTATTCGCCCAGTGTTCATCTCATCGACATACCCTTAAGGCGTCATGATTGACAACCCGCGCTCTCCCCGCGTTCGAGCGGTGGCGAAGCTTGCCAAGAAATCTCGCCGTCACGAAGCCGGAATGTTTCTCGTCGAGGGCCCACAGGCGGTGCGCGAAGCGCTGACCCACCGGCCAGAAGACGTCAGCGATGTGTTTGTCACCGAGCAGGCGACCACGCGACACCACGACCTGTTAGAGCTCGCGGCCTCCGCGGGCATCGACGTCGAGACGGTCACCGACGAGGTTCTGGAGCAGATGGCCGATACGACCACACCGCAGGGTGTGATCGCGGTATCCCAAATCGTCTCCCACACCCTCGACGAGGTACTTGTCGGCTCAGCGCGGCTGGTTGTCGTCCTCGACCGAGTGAGCGACCCGGGAAATGCCGGCACCATTATTCGGGTGGCGGTCGCTGCCGGCGCCGACGCGGTGATCGTGACCGAAGAATCGGTCGATATCTACAATCCGAAGGTGGTGCGAAGCACCACCGGCAGTCTTTTTCACATCCCCCTGGTGACCGGTGTGGACTGCGCGGCTGCCGAGCGCGCTCTTCGACGCGCCGGTCTGCAAGTACTGGCAGCCGATACCTCCGGTGAGTCGCTTCCCGATCTCGCCGAATCCGGAGGCCTTGCCACCCCCACCGCGTGGTTATTGGGTAACGAGGCGCACGGTTTGGACCAGGAGGTGTTGGACGGCGCCGATCGGGTGGTCTCCGTTCCCCACTACGGCCCGGTGGAGTCGATGAACCTCGCCACGGCGGCCGCCGTGTGCCTATTCCAGTCCGCTTTTGCCCTGCGCGGTGGCGCTGGCTCCTAAGCGGGCGGACGCTCCGGGGGTGCCCGGCACAGCTGTGGACACTCGCCCCTTGCAGTACCCGACGCCCAGTAGACTGGGCGCTCGTGTCCGAGGTCGAAGAAATCAATGAAGCTGTCACTCAGCAGGCAGTAGACGCTGCCCTGCAGGCGATTGAGCAAGCCGAGACCCCAGAGGCGCTTCGTGCGGTCCGGAGCGAACACTTGGGTGATGACTCCGTCTTGACCCGTTTGCACGCCACGCTGAAAAACCTGCCCCAGGAGCAACGCGCCGCGGCAGGAAAACTCGTGGGTGGGGCGAAAGCGACGCTGGCGGAGGCCTTTGAGGCAAAATCGCGGGTTGTCGAAGCAGCGGCCGAAGCGGCGGCGCTCCAGGCAGAAGCGCTCGATGTGACCGCGATTGCCCCCAAGGCAGCAACGGGGGCGCGCCACCCGCTGACTGTGCTGATGGAGTCGATGTCCGACGTGTTTGTCCAGATGGGCTGGGAAGTCGCGGAAGGTCCCGAACTCGAACACGAGTGGTTTAACTTTGATGCGCTGAATTTCGACGCCGATCACCCCGCGAGGGCGCTACAGGACACCTTTTTTATCGACCCCGCCGATCGTCACCTGGTGCTTCGCACCCACACGTCTCCGGTTCAAATCCGCTCGCTGTTAGACCGAGAGCTTCCCGTCTACGTGGTGGCACCCGGGCGGGTGTATCGCACCGACGAACTCGATGCGACCCACACCCCGGTGTTCCACCAGATTGAGGGCATCGCCATCGACCGGGGCCTCACCATGGCCCACCTGCGCGGAACGCTCGATCACCTCGCCCGCGCGATGTTCGGCGACGAGGCCACCGTGCGGCTTCGGCCCAACTATTTCCCCTTCACCGAGCCGAGTGCCGAAATGGATATTTGGCACCCGGGCTTCACAGGCGGTGCCCGCTGGATCGAGTGGGGCGGCTGCGGCATGTTCAATCGAAACGTGTTGGCCTCGGCGGGAATCGACCCCGACGAGTATCAGGGGTTTGCCTTCGGTATGGGTATTGAGCGCACGCTGATGTTTCGCAACAACGTCCACGACATGCGCGACATGGTCGAGGGTGATGTGCGCTTCTCGCAGGGCTTCGGGATGGTGGTCTGATGCGGATACCCCTGTCGTGGCTCCAGGAATACGTCAGTAGCCCCGCACCGCTCAGCGCCGAATCGCTCCACGATGCACTGGTCTCGGTGGGTCTGGAAGAAGAAGACATTCACCGCTTCGAGGTGTCTGGACCGGTCGTCGTCGGTGAAGTACTCGAGTTCGTTGAGGAGCCACAATCAAACGGCAAAACGATTCGCTGGTGTCAGGTGCGCGTCGCACCGGGTGGGGGCGAGGACGCAATCCGGGGCATTGTCTGCGGCGCAGACAATTTCTTCGTCGGCGACAAAGTCGTCGTGTCCCTGCCCGGCGCAGTACTGCCCGGCGGTTTCGAGATTTCGGCGAGAAAGACCTACGGCCACGTCTCTGACGGCATGATCGCCTCGGCGAAAGAATTGGGCCTCGGTGAGGACCACTCCGGTATTTTGCGCCTGGTCGACCTGGGCATCGACCCCGATGTGGGAGACGATGCGACCGCGCTGCTGGGCCTGGACGACGTGGCTGTGGAGGTAAACGTCACCCCCGACCGCGGCTACGCCATGTCTATTCGGGGCATCGCTCGGGAATACCACCACGCCACCGGCCACGATTTTGTCGACCCCGTCGACCGCGTCACCCCGGTAGGAAGCGCGGGCTTTGGCGTCAACGTGGATGACCGAGAGCCCATCCGCGGGGTCCCCGGCTGTCGAGTGTTCATCGCGCGCAGTGTGGAGGGAATCGACGCCAGCGCGCCGACGCCGCCGTTTATTCAGAGCCGATTACTCCTCGCCGGAATTCGTTCCATCTCCCTGCCGGTGGACATCACCAACTACGTGATGATGGAATACGGCCAGCCTCTCCACGGCTACGACCTCGACCGATTGACCGGAGGAATTACGGTTCGCCGGGCGAAGGCTGGGGAGTCGCTCACGACCCTGGATGACCAGGTCCGCACGCTCGATCCCGAGGATCTGCTCATCACCGACGAGTCGGGCCCCATTGGCATGGCCGGAGTGATGGGTGGCGCGAAGACCGAACTGGGCGAGGGCAGTACCCGGGTGTTAATCGAAGCAGCCTGGTTTGACCCGGTATCGATTGCGAGGACCGCGAGGCGTCACAAACTCCCCAGCGAAGCCTCAAAGCGCTTCCAGCGCGGTGTGGATCCCCTGGTGGCCGAGGCGGCTGCCCAGCGCGCCGTCGACCTGCTCGTGACCTACGCCGGAGGCACACCCGGCGATCTGGGTGCCAGAGTCATCGACGACGCCGTCGCCGTGATGCCGACAATCGCTTTTGACCCCCAGTCGGTCGACGGCCTGGCGGGGATCACCCTCGAGCACTCCCGAATTTCCGACATCCTCTTGGACATTGGCTGCCAGGTGGCCACTGCGGGTTCCGGGGCAGTCGACACCTGGCAGGTGACGCCACCGAGTTGGCGACCAGACCTTGAGAACTCTCCCACGCTGGTCGAAGAAGTCGCCAGGATTGCCGGGTTTGACACGATTCCCTCGATTTTGCCGCCGGCACCGTCTGGTCGCGGCTTGACGCCCATCCAACAGGCGAAGCGTCGGATCAGCCAGGGCCTCGCCCACCGCGGTTACACCGAAGTGCTCTCCTACCCCTTTGTGGACCCAGCCGATAACGCGGTCTGTGGTGGTGTGGACGAGTCGAAACAGGTCCGGGTCGCCAACGCTCTCGACCCGCAGAAGGCGGTGCTTCGCACCAGTTTGATCCCCGGATTAATCGAGAGTGCCCAGCGAAACCTCTCCCGCGGTGTAGTCGACATTGCCCTCTACGAGGCGGGGAGTGTTTTTCTGCCCCCGGAGAGCCTGGGAACGACCGATATTGCCCCGGGGGCGACGCGCCCCGATCAGGACACCATCGACGCCATGAACCAGTCGCTTGGCCACCAGCCGTGGTGGCTGAGCGGACTCTTCATCGGTCAACAGCGCCCCCGAGGGGTCGGCCAACACCCCGAATCGGCGGGCATTGCCGACGCGTTGGATGCGGCGAGGACCGCGGTCGCGCTCGCCGGGGGAGTGCTCGAGGTCACCCAGGGCAGCCACCCGGTATTTCACCCCGGTCGTGTCGCCACGCTGATGGTGGCGGGTGAAGAGGTTGGTGTCGCCGGTGAGCTGTTGCCCTCCTGGTGTGTGGAGCGCGACCTGCCACGACGCGTCGCGGCGTATGAAATCGATGGCTCCAAGCTGATCGACCTTGCAGGCACTGACCCGCGCGTCGTGGACTCGTTATCGGCGATGCCGGCGGCGACTCAAGACATTTCTGTCGTGGTCGACCAGAGCGTGCCTGCGGCCACCGTGCAGGCGGCGCTCGCTGAGGGGGCCGGTGACCTGCTCGAGCACATCGCCCTCAGCGATGAGTATGTCGGCGAGGCCATTGCGGAGGGATCGCGCTCGCTGACGTTTGCTCTTCGCTTCCGCGCGGACGATCGCACGCTGACCCAAGCAGAGGCCACCGAGGCGAAATCTGCGGGTCTCGCGCGTGCCGCCGAGGTGTGTGGTGCTCGCCTGCGCGGCGAGTGACCACGCGGCGACTTCACCCTCTGGCTTAAGCTGAGGGCATGACGCGTATTGCGGTAGTGGGCGCCAGCGGCTATGCCGGTGGCGAGGTGGCCCGGATTGTGGCCTCGCACCCGCACCTGGAGCTCGGTGTACTCACCGCCGATCGACACGAGGGCCGACCCGTCCGGCAGGTACACCCGCACTTGCGCACCCTCGGCGATCAGAGTTTTTCTGGCATCGACGTCGAGGAACTGAGCGCCCACGACGTCGTCGTGCTCGCTCTTCCCCACGGATACTCGGGTGAGCTGGGCGAGAGTCTCTCGAAGGCTCGATCAGACCTCGTTCTGGTGGATTTGGGGGCCGATCGGCGCCTGAGCGACCCGCAGGCGTGGGAGCACTCTTACGGCGGGCGACATTTTGACCCCTGGGTGTATGGAATGCCCGAGCTGGTCTTGGCCGGCGGTGACACCCAGCGCTCCCGACTCGAGGGGGCGACGCGGATCGTCGCACCGGGCTGCAATGCCAGCGCGGTGACCCTCGCACTGGCGCCATTGATTCACTCCGGCCAGATTGACCCGGCCGATATTGTCTCGACCCTGTCGGTGGCACCCAGCGGTGCGGGGCGCGCGCTTCGAGACGAACTGCTCGCCGCCCAGCGGCTGTCATCAGCGGCCGCGTATGCGGTGTCTGGTTCGCACCGGCACATTCCAGAAGTCATCCAGAACCTTCGCCTCGCGGTGTCATCAGCCGCCACAGACGCGCACGCACCGGCTGACCCCGCGGGGTGGGGTCTTAGCCTGACCCCCGTGCTGGTGCCCATTTCCCGTGGAATTCTCGCGGTCAACACCGCGCGAGTTGTCTCCCAAGAGACGGCCGCCACACTGCACCAGACACTGGAGCGTCACTACGCGACCGAGGCGTTTATCGACCTGCTGCCCCTGGGTGAACTGCCGAGCACCGGCAGCGTGCTGGGCTCCAACACGGTGGCCTTGGGTGTCGGGTTTGACCCCGCCACCAGTAGGGTCACCGTGGTGAGTGCGCTGGATAACCTCTACAAGGGCACAGCCGGTGCGGCCGTGCAGTCGTTGAACATCGCTCTGGGCATCGACGAAGCTGCCGGGCTCGACGCGAACGGAGTAGCCCCGTGAGTGTCACCTACCCCCAGGGTTTTCGAGCCGGATCGGTCGCGGCCGGCCTCGCCGCGCGCGGCGGTGTGGATCTGACCGTGGTGGTCAATGACGGACCGGCATTTTCTGCGGCGGCGGTGTTCACCACGAACCGCGCCAAGGCCCACCCGATTCGCTGGTCGATGGCGGCCATCGACGACCATCAGGCCAAAGCCATCGTCTTAAACTCCGGCGGGGCGAACTGTTTCACCGGTCCAGAAGGATTTGCCCTCACCCATCGATCAGCGGAGCACGCCGCCCAGACGCTGGGAGCGCGCGAAGACCGGGACGTGAGCGCCTCCGATGTCGTGGTCTGCTCCACCGGCCTAATCGGTGAGCCACTGCCTGCGGGGGCAGTCATCCAGGGCATCGAGGTGGCCATTTCACACCTCGATGACAGCCCTGAGGCCGGCGAAGAGTCCGCGCGGGCGATTATGACCACCGATACGCTCCCCAAACTCGCCAGCCGTGAGCTCGACGGCTGGCGTATTGGCGCGATGGCGAAGGGTGCGGGCATGCTCGCACCGGGGCTTGCCACCATGCTGGTCGTGATCACCACTGACGCCCAGATCGATGGCGCGAGGGCCGATGCGGCCCTGCGGGCCGCCACCGCGGCCAGCTTCGACCGACTCGATTCCGATGGCTGTATGTCGACAAACGACCAGGTGACCCTGATGGCCTCCGGGGCCAGCGGGGTAAGCCCCGAGGGGTCGACATTTGAGGATGCGCTGTGGGAGGTGTGTGTTGACCTGGCCCGCCAGCTCCAACGAGACGCCGAAGGCTCCCACCACGACATCACCATCGAGGTGATCGGTGCGGCCTCTGTGGCCGATGCCGTGGCGGTGGGGCGTTCGGTCTCGCGCAGCAACCTCTTCAAAACGGCCATCTTTGGTGGTGACCCCAACTGGGGTCGTATTTTGGCGGCCATGGGGACCGCCCACGCCGATTTCGTGGTCGATGCGACCGATGTGTCGATCAACGGTGTGCGAGTCGCCAGTGGCGCACTGCCGGATCGGCCTCGAGACGAGGTGGACCTCAGCCCGCGCGAGACCCACATCCTCATCGACCTAAAAGCCGGTTCCCACAGTGCCAGTGTGTGGACCAACGACCTCACCCACGACTACGTGCACGAAAACAGTGCGTATTCCAGCTGATTCGATGATTACCCCCGAGCCGCGCTTTCACGACGCCCACGTCAAAGCCCAAACCCTGATCGAGAGCCTGCCGTGGCTCTTGCGCTTTGGCGGGCACACCGTCGTGGTGAAGTTGGGCGGCAACGCGATGGTCAGTGACGACCTGTTGGACGCGTTTGCCGCCGACATGGTCTACCTGCGCACGGTCGGCGTCATGCCCGTCATCGTCCACGGCGGCGGCCCGCAAATTTCTGAAGCACTCACCGCGCGGGGCATCGAGAGCGAATTTCGCGGCGGCTACCGGGTGACCAGCACCGAGGCGATTCCGATCGTGCGAGATGTCTTACGCGAGGAAATATCGGCCGATGTGGTCGAGCGCATTGAGCGCTACGGCGTGAGCGCCCGCGCGCTGAACGGCTTCGATGAGGGGCTCTTTCAGGCCACCCGCCGCGGCGCGATCGTCGACGGGCACGAAGTGGATCTGGGCCACGTGGGAGAAGTCAGCGAGGTCAACCCCACTGTGGTGCGCACCCTGCTGGATGAGCAATCGATTCCGGTGGTGTCCTCACTCGCACCCGAAGCCGGCGGCGCGGGCGATGACCACTCGGGACTAAACGTCAATGCCGACCAGGCGGCTTCCGCCCTCGCGGTCGCGCTGGGGGCGTCGAAGCTGATTTTGCTCAGTGACGTGCCGGGCCTCTATGCCGACTGGCCGGATACGTCGTCGGTGATTTCCACCATCACGGTGTCCGCGCTGGAGGCCATGGTGCCCGAATTGGAATCGGGCATGATCCCGAAGATGACCGCCTGTCTGGAAGCGGTGCGGGGTGGTGTGGAAAAGGCGGCCATCATCGATGGCAGGCTGGGCCACTCGGTGTTATTGGAAATATTCACCCCCACCGGGATTGGAACTGAGGTAGTGGCATGACCCGACACTTTCTGCGAGACGACGACATCACTGCGGCCGAACAGGCCGATATTTTGAGCCTCGCGGGCCGCATGAAAGAACAGCGCTTTGAGCACCGCCTGCTCGAGGGGCCACAGACGGTCGCCGTGATTTTCGATAAATCGTCCACGCGCACCCGGGTGTCCTTTGCGGTGGGTATCGCCGACCTGGGTGGCGCTCCCCTGATTATTTCGACCGCGTCGTCCCAGCTGGGCGGCAAAGAAACCCCCGCGGATACCGCCCGAGTGCTGGAGCGGATGGTCGCGGCCATTGTGTGGCGCACCTACGGTCAAGACGGTCTCGAGGAAATGGCCGATGGCACCAGTGTCCCGGTGGTCAACGCCCTAAGCGATGATTTTCACCCCTGTCAGCTACTGGCCGACCTGCTCACCATGCGCGAAAAGTTCGGTTCGCTCGAGGGTCGAATCGTGTGTTTCAGCGGGGATGGCCGCTCGAATATGGCCCAAAGCTACCTGCTGGCCTGCGCCACTGCCGGAATGCACGTGCGCATCGCCTGCCCGGAGGGGTTCTCCCCGCGTGCTGACGTGGTGGCAGACGCCGAGCGGCTCGCCCTGCAAACCGGTGGCAGTATCCGAGTCGGCTCAGACCCGCAGGAGCTGGTGGCCGGAGCGGATGCGGTGGTCACCGACACCTGGGTGTCGATGGGCAAAGAAGACGAGAAAGTCCAGCGCGTGAAGACCTTCACCCCCTATCAGGTCACCGAGGCCCTGATGGCGAAGGCGAAGCCGGCGGCGCTGTTCATGCACTGTCTTCCCGCCGACCGTGGCTTCGAAGTCGAAGCCTCGGTCATTGACGGGCCACAGAGTGTGATCTGGGATCAGTCCGAAAACCGCCTACACGCCCAGAAAGCCCTGCTGGCGTGGTTACTGCAGCGCGCTTAGGCCCCCGTCGTCAGCAGTAGGATTGGGGGTGAATCCCCACCTGACTGGCTCTGTGCCATCCTGCGAGCTGGGGGCGTACGAGCCGAGAGGAAACCCTATGTCTGAACGCGTCGTCCTTGCCTACTCCGGAGGCCTCGATACGTCGGTGGGAATCGGCTGGTTGAAAGACCAAACCGGTAAAGAGGTCGTCGCGCTCGCCGTTGATCTGGGTCAAGGCGGCGAAGACATGGACACGATTCGCCAGCGCGCCTTGGACTGTGGTGCGGTGGAATCTATCGTTGTCGACGCCAAAGACGAATTCGCGAACGATTTTGTGATGCCGGCTTTGAAGGCAAACGCCCGCTACCAAAAGCGCTACCCGCTGGTCTCGGCACTCTCCAGGCCCGTGATTGTGCGACACCTGGTGCGGGTGGCCAGGGAGCTCTCCTGCGACACTGTCGCCCACGGCTGCACCGGTAAAGGAAACGACCAGGTGCGCTTTGAAGCCGGTGTGTTGGCCCTCGCGCCGGAGCTATCCAACATCGCGCCCATCAGGGACCTTGCGCTCACCAGAGACAAGGCCATCGCCTACGCAGAAGAGCACAACCTGCCCATCGAACAGAGTAAGAAAAACCCCTACTCGGTGGATAAAAACGTGTGGGGTCGCACCGTGGAGACCGGCCCGCTGGAAGACCCCTGGGCCGCCCCCGGTGAAGACGTGTGGGAATACACCCAGACTCCTCCGGGCGATAAGCCCGCCGATGAAGTCACCATCACCTTCCAGCACGGCATCCCGGTCGCACTGGATGGAACACAGGTCACCCCACTCCAGGCCATTCAACAGCTGAACGCCCTCGCCGGGCCCCACGGTGTGGGCCGCATCGACATTATGGAAGACCGCCTGGTGGGTATCAAGTCTCGCGAAGTGTACGAAGTCCCCGGCGCCGAGGTGCTCATTAACGCCCACGAAGAGTTAGAAAACCTGGTCATGGAGCGCGATGTGAACCGCTACAAGCGAAGCATCGAAGCCGACTGGTCCCACCTGGTCTACGACGGCCTGTGGTATTCGGGGCTGAAGCGCTCGCTGGATGCGTTTATCGACGACACCCAGAAGCCCGTCTCCGGGGAGGTGCGAGTGCGCATCCACCAGGGTGCGGCCGTGGTGACCGGGCGGAAATCCGAGCAAAGCCTCTACGACTTTGACCTCGCCACCTACGACACCGGCGACACGTTCGACCAGTCCCACGCCAAAGGCTTTATCGAATTGTGGGCAATGCCTGGCAAGATTGCGGCTAAGCGCGACAGCAAGTAGGAGAGGGGATTAGTCCCCGCGAGCTGGCGTAACGGGTCACGAATCGAGAAGGGCGCCACAACCATGAGCGAAGAACACTCCCGTGGTGACAGTGGCGCGAACGACGGTAGGCCAGAAGGAACACACGAGGGTACACACGAGGGCAGCCTGTGGGGAGGGCGCTTCCAGGACGGTCCGTCCTGGGAAATGGCGCAACTCTCACGCTCCACGCATTTTGACTGGCAGTTGGCCGTCTACGACCTTGAGGCCACGGCCGCGCACGCGAGGCAGTTGCAGGCCCACGGCTACCTGGAGCCTGAAGGCTTAGCCACAGTTCTCGCCACGCTCGAATCCATGCGAGAAGACTTTCTCGAGGGTCGCCTGGTCGCACAGCCCGATGACGAAGACGTCCACGGGGCACTCGAGCGGGAACTCATCGAGCGGGTCGGCCCGGAATTGGGCGGCGCGATTCGCGCCGGGCGCAGTCGAAACGACCAAATTGCCACCTTTGTGCGGATGTATTTGCGCGATCGCTCGAGGGCGATTCGACACATCCTGATCGAACTGGTGCGCATCCTCATCTTGCGCTCAGAGGAGGCCGGGGTGAGGGTGATGCCCGGTCGCACCCACTTCCAACACGCCCAACCGGTGTTGGTCGCCCACTATCTACTCGCCCACGCCTGGCCCCTGGTGCGAAATATCCAACGCCTCGATGACTGGTCGGTGCGCAATAACCTCTCGCCCTATGGTGGCGGGGCGCTCGCCGGCGGCGGCCTGGGTCTCGACCCGGAAGCGGTGGCCACAGAATTGGGCTTTGACGGTGTATTGCCGAACTCTCTGGATGCCACCAGCGCGCGCGATAGCGTCGCCGAATGGGCGTATGTGGCGGCACAAATTGGTGTGGATCTTTCCCGTGTGGCCGAAGAGATCATCGTCTTTTCCACCGCAGAGTTTGGCTACATCACCCTTCACGACGCCTATGCCACCGGATCGTCGATGATGCCGCAGAAGAAAAACCCGGACATTGCCGAGCTCGCGCGGGGGAAGTCGGGTCGCCTGATTGGAAACCTGACGGGTCTGCTCAGCACCCTCAAAGCTCTTCCTCTGGCGTATAACCGCGACCTGCAAGAGGATAAAGAACCGATTTTCGATTCGGCCGAGTCACTGTTGGTGACGCTCCCGGCGATGGCGGGCCTGCTCGCCCACCTGGAATTTGACTACGACCGGATGGAGAGCCTCGCCACGGCGGGGTATTCCCTCGCCACCGACGTCGCTGATTGGCTGGTGGTGCGCGGTATTGCGTTCCGCGAGGCACACGAAATTGCGGGTGCGCTGGTGCGAGCGTGTGAACAGCGCGGTGTGGGCTTAGATGAGCTCACCGATGACGAGTATCTGGCCGTGTCGCCACATGTGGACCCGTCGGTGCGAGACATGTTGAGTGCGCAGGAGTCGGTGTCGAAAAAGAACGGTCCAGCGGGGACAGCACCGCAGGCTGTCGCTGCTCAGCGCGAGATGCTCGCACGACTTATTGAGGATTTAGATCGAGAGTAATCCGCGCCAACCACCCGCTTCTGCTGGGGCGCGGATGTAGCTTCCTGTGTGCTGTGGTCGCAATGAGGGCGTGTTTCTCGCAGTGCGTGAACTCAGGGTGGTGTGTTGTCCACACGATGACAGTGCGCGCGGTCATTGAGCAGGTATCTCGTCGCCGACTTGAGGGGAGGAGAGTAGTGGCACCTTGGGGTCAGTGGTGGAAATAAACCCTGGAGGTTGTAAAGTGGAGGGACCGTGGGTTGTTGATGCCCGGCTAGTGAGGACCTGGATGCTGCTACTCGATCGGCCGACCCAATACAGCGTTGCCGGAGCTATTCGGGTTCTCGAGTACCACGGCCCCCATCTTGGTCGACCTCTCGTCGATCGGGTCCGGGGATCACAAATCAATAATTTGAAAGAGCTCCGTCCGCCCAGTAAAGGACTGCAAGCCATCAGAATCTTGTTCGTCTTTGACCCCAGGCGTACCGCAGTATTGCTGGTGGGGGGAGACAAGCGGGGCACATGGAATCGGTGGTATCCCGAAGCAATTGCACAGGCGGAAAACCACTACGAAAAGTACTTGATCGAGAAGGGAATGATGTGATGGAGGCCCTCAGCCCGACAGAGTTGTTCGAAGAAGCTGGTTTGGATGAAGCCACCATAAAGCGGGGTGTCGACACGCTGTGGCAATCGATCAGCGGGTATCAATTGCGAGAACTGCGGCGCGCTGCCGGATTTACTCAGGTGCAGCTCGCCTCCATTCTGGGTGTGAGCCAAAACAGGGTTTCTCGCTTGGAGCGCGGTCAGCTCGATACCGCGCAGCTCGATACATTGCGTCACTACATCCACGCCCTCGGAGGAGAACTCCACATCGAGGTCCACTGGAAAACACAGCGGATTGCGCTGGCCCCCCACCCGTCAGGAATTTCGCTGGAAGACGACGCGGCCGCTACAGCCCACGCAACGAACTAGGGCGACACTTCTGCGCCCGCTCTGGTTCATGCCGTAGCCTTGGACAAATGTCGCTTTCCCGCACGCCCGTCGTTGCCTTTTCTCTCGTGGGCGTATTCATTGTCTCCGCGTGCCAGGGGCCAAGCGCTCCGTTTGTTCGCGATGCTGAGACTCCCGGGCCAATAGACATTGAGAGCTACTACGACCAGGAGGTGTCCTGGGGCGAATGTGACGCCGAGTGGCTTATCGAACCCGACGTGGCCGCCAGTGGTTTTGTGGACGCCGAAGTGACCTGCGCGAGCGTGGCCGTGCCCGCTGTTTATGAGGAGGCAGCCGAAGAGGTACCCGATTTTGAGATCGCCATGATGCGCCGTGGCGCCACCGACACGGCCCGGGGCAGCATTTTCATTAACCCCGGTGGCCCGGGAGTATCCGGGGTGGGCCAGGTGCAATTTTCTGACTTCCCCGAAGACCTCACCGACAATTTCGACATCATCGGCTTTGACCCCAGGGGCGTGGAACACTCTGTATTCGCCGACGGCAGTGAGATTCGCTGTTCCGACGAAACCGACTTCATCACCTACTTTGAAGAGGGCTCACCCGCGAGCGAAGAGGAACTCGACGCGGTCGTCGAGGTGTTGGATGTCCACTACGAGACCTGCCAAAAAGACAACCCCTACTGGTGGACACTCTCCACCGACAACGTGGCCGCGGACCTGGACATCGTGCGCGAAGTGGTCACGCCCGGCGAACCACTGAACTTCATCGGTTCGTCCTATGGCACCACCATCGCCGGGCGCTACGTCAGCAACTTTCCCGACCATGTCGGAAAAATTGTCTTCGACAGCCCCACCACCGTGGATACTGACCGGGTCGCCAGTCGGCTCGAAAAGCTCGCCGCCGATGAGGAAAAACTCGCCGGATTTGTCCAGGGCTATGCCGACAACCAAGAACTGAGCTTCGACGAAGCGTGGGAGACGGTGCTGGAGCTGCGCCAGCTCGCCGACGACGACCAGCTCTACGGTTTCGCGGGGATCGAACCGGCGGGTGAATTCGAAGACACCCAAATCAGCTCAGAGTCGCTATTCACCAAAGGCATTGCCGCGATGAACTACCTGCCAGAAGACCAGGCGCAAGGGTATTTCAATCTGGCCATTTTCGAGGCCGTGCAGCACCGCTCAAATCACACCTTTGAGTGGTTTGCCTTCCGGCTCGACGGCTACGAGCCAGATAGCCTCTACGGCGAAAGCCTGGAAGAAAAAGACATTGAGCGCTCCAATGAGTTTGAAATTCGGGTGATCGTCAACACCATGGACTTCTCCCAGCCGCCCCTTGGCGAAGAGGAACAGCGGGAGTTTTCTGAGCGGGCCGAAGAAGTGGCCCCCATGCTCACTACCCTCTACTCGGATGCCTCCGGCTACGAATACTTCGGTCCCCCCAAAGGGCTGAGCTGGTACCAAATGGCGATCGATGACCCGGAAATTCCTGACCCGCCGGCAGAGCCGTTCGTGCCGTCAAACCCCTCCGGGGAAGAGCTGTTGATCATCGGCTCCCTCTACGAATCGGTCACGCCCTTTAGTTTCGCCGAGGACACGGCGGAAACCCTCGGGGCGACGCTCATTTCGGTGGAATCAGAAATCCACGCACCCGCCGGCAACTACACCAACGACTGCGTCAATCGGGTACTGGTCGACTATTTCCTCGACCGTGGCGAGATGGCACCGGTGACGTGCCCGGGGGCATCGTGAGCCTCGAAACAATCGCAATCGGGGTGGGCATTGCCGCCGTGTTGACACTCGCCGGAGGGGCCATGGCGGTCGCCGCCAGGATGCGCCGGAACCGATGACAGGACCGGAAACCGGTGAAACCTGCCGATTGTGAAAGAGTGTGCGGCGCTTAGCGGTTATTGAACCGGTGGAGGAACTCTTTCGTGCGGGCTTCGGTGGGAGCTTCAAAAATCTGTTGGGGCGATCCGCGCTCGCAAATGACTCCCTGGTCGAGAAAGACGACCTGGTCAGAAATGTCTTTGGCGAAGTCCATCTCGTGGGTGGCCATCACAATCGTGGTGCCGTCGTCTTTTAAGGTGCGCACCAAATCCAGTACTTCGCCGACTAGTTCCGGATCGAGTGCACTCGTGATCTCGTCGAGAAGCAACACCTCGGGGTTAGTCGCAATCGCCCGCACCAGGGCGACGCGTTGCTGCTGGCCGCCCGAGAGACGGTCGGGAAAGGCTTTGGCCTTATCGGCTAACCCCACGCGCTCTAACAGGCGCATGGCGGTGGCCTCGGCCTGAGTTTTCGATGTGCCAAACACTTCGGTGTCCGCCAGGGTGATGTTTCGCAGCACGCTCAGGTGGGGAAAGAGGTTGAACTGTTGGAACACCACACCGATACGCGCGCGAACGGAATCGACATTCACCCGAGGGTCGGAAATATCGTCACCGCTTAGCCACATTTGCCCATCGTCTAACTGCTCCAACAGGTTGATACAGCGCAACAGGGTGGACTTGCCCGACCCGCTGGCACCAATCAGGGCGACGACGTCACCCTGATTGACGGTCAAGTCGATGGAGTCGAGGACGACGTTGTCGCCAAATTCTTTTCGCACAGCGCTGAGGGCCAGGACCGGGGGAGTAGCCATTAGACGGTCGATCCTGCCTGCTCGCGGTCTCGAAGCCTGGCCGAATACCAGTCGGTGAGCCTAATCATCGGAAGGGCCAGGAGAACAAAAAGCAACCCGGCGAGGACGTAGGGGGTGAAGTTAAACGCTTGGGCCGTTTCGATCTGGGCGGCCCGGACCGCATCGACTGCCCCCAGAACAGAAATCAGCCCGACGTCTTTTTGCATCGCGATGAAGTCATTCATCAGCGCGGGGGTGACTTTCCGCACGGCCTGTGGCATCACGATCATGCGCAGGGTCTGGCCGTAGTTCAGGCCGAGCGACCTGGCGGCGAGACGCTGGGAGGGGTGCACCGATTCAATGCCGGCGCGAAACACCTCAGAGACGTAGGCCGAGTAGGTCAGTATCAGCGCGATCGTGCCCCAAAACTCGAGGGGCATGCGAGGTAGTGCGCCCAGGCCGGGAACACCAAAGCCCACCAGATACAACACGATGATGAGCGGAATGCCGCGAAATAGGTCGGTGTAGCCCGCGGCGATGGCCCGCAGCGGGAAAAATACGGGACCGCGAAGGGTGCGCAGGGTGGCCAGTAACAGGGCAATGATCAGCACACCAATAGCGGCAAAAAAGAGCACCCGGATGTTGAGCCACAACCCTTCAATGACGCGCGGCCACGCGCCCACCAACACGTCGACGTTGAAAAACGCCTGCTGCACGCGCTCCCACCCGGGTGTGTTGATCACCGTGAAGTAGATCACCACGGCAAAGACGACGGTGCTACCAAAGGAGACCGCGACGGAGCGGCCGGACTGTTTTTTCCGAAACGCCCGGCGCTCGAGCTCAATAGGGCTCGGGCGCCGGGCAGCGGATTCACTCACGATGGGGTGAAGGTTTCTCTGTGGTGGTCGTTACTGGAGGACCGGAGCGGACTGGTCGGCACCCAGCCACGTGTCGGTGATCTCGGCCAGCGTGCCATCGTCGGTCAGGGCCTGTAGCGCCTGGTTGACCGAATCAGTCAGTGGGCTATCTTTTTCGAGCACCAAGCCCCACTGGTCGGGCACACCCACTTCGCCGGCGAGCTGGCCGACAATCAACCCGTCGGTGATTTCCACACCGGTCAAGTAAAACGCGGTGGGGAGGTCGACCACGAGGGCGTCGATCTGACCGGTCTCCAGCGCCAGTTTTGCCGCGTCGTTGTCGTTAAACGCCTGGGCGCCACTGGTCGGCTCGATAATCGCTTCGATCGCCTGGAAACTGGTCGTTCCGGTCGCCGCACCGATGATCAACTCCTGCAGCTCGGCAATCGACGAGGCCTCGGCCGCCGCGGAGGAGGCGTTGGTGATGACCGCCTGCGGCGTGGAGTAGTAGGGCAGGGAGAAGTCCACGTTTTCAGCCCGCTCTTCCGTAATGGTGTACTGCTGCAGGTTGAAATCGAAGTTCTTCGGTCCGGGTTGGATGGCCGCTTCGAAGGTGGTGCGCACCCACTCGACGTCCTCGGGGGCAAAGCCCAGTTCCTCGGCGAGCGCGTAGGCCACGGCGGATTCGAATCCTTCGCCGCTGCTGGGGTCGTCGTCGAGGACATACGGGAAGTACGCCGGTTCGCCGGTGGCGATGGTGAGCACACCATCGGTCACGGTCGGAAGCGACTCCTCCGCGTCAGTGGCATCGGTGGCCTCTTCCGCGGCCTCTTCTGGTTCGGCAGTTTCGGACTCTGGTGCACTGTCCGCCTGGCAGGCGGCCAGTGCGAGTACCAGAGCACTGGCACCTGCCAAAGCGCCAACGCGCTTGCTCAGTGTCGACATCATGTCTCCTCAGTTGTGCTGTGTGATGTAGTCACGCTGCTGTGTGCTGCATTCACTGTGTGGTTGCGCCTTCCGGAGGCCTCCTGGCGCAGGGATGCCTCTATTCTGTCCTAGCTTTGTCCACGGCGTGCGCGCGATGACAGTTCATGACGCCGCAGTGCTAACCTAACCGCGTGTCTTCGGCCTCCACTGGCGGGCAAATTCCCGCCCCGCACAACGATGCGAGCTTTGGAGACATTTGGGAAGAACTCTCCTGGCGCGGACTCATTCACGTCTCTACTGACCCCCAGGCGCTGCAGTCCCTGCTCGCGGGACCTCCGGTTTCCTACTACTGCGGTTTTGACCCCACCGCCCCCAGCTTGCACCTGGGTAATCTCGTGCAGCTGTTGGTGATGCGCCGGCTGCAGCTGGCCGGACACCGGCCACTGGCCTTGGTCGGGGGATCCACCGGGCTCATCGGTGACCCCAAACCCACCGCCGAGCGCACACTGAACGACCCCGAGACGGTGGCGCTGTGGGTGGAGAAGTTGCGCCACCAGGTCACCCGGTTTCTCGACGACTCCGGCGATAACGCCGTGGTGATGGTCAACAACCTGGAGTGGACGAAAGACTTATCGGCCATTTCTTTTCTTCGAGACATCGGCCAGTACTTCCGGGTCGGCACGATGATCAAAAAAGACGCGGTCGCGGCCCGGTTGAACTCGGACGCGGGCATTAGCTACACCGAGTTTTCCTACCAAATTCTCCAGGGCATGGACTTTTTGCGCCTGCACGAGCAGTACGGCTGCATGCTCCAAACGGGAGGCTCCGACCAGTGGGGAAACCTCACCAGCGGGACCGACCTGGTGCATAAGGCTCTGGGGGAGACCGTCCACGCGCTCGGCACACCGCTCATTACCAATTCGGATGGCACCAAGTTTGGAAAATCCGAGGGAAACGCGGTGTGGTTGGACCGTGAGCTCACGAGCCCCTGGGCGATGTATCAGTTTTGGCTCAACACCGACGACCGAGACGTGATCGACCGGCTCAAAGTCTTCACCTTCCTCGAGCGCAGCGATATTGAGGATTTCGAACACCAGGTCGCGAGCGAACCCCAGCGCCGCGGCGCACAGCGCACGCTGGCGCTGCACGTCACCGCGCTGGTGCACGGGGAAGCAGAGGCCCGGGCGGTCGAGGATGCCGCCTCGAAGCTTTTTGGTAAAGACCCTCTGGATGGTATTGACCAGGCCGTATTTGATCAGGCCATGGCCGAGCTGCCACACGCCGAGGTCGAGGCGGATACTCCAATCAGCCAGGCGCTCGTGGATTCGGGGCTGTGTGCTTCGCTCTCCGAGGCGAGGAGAGCCATCGCCCAGGGGGGAGTCTCGATCAATAACGCCGCTGTCACCGACGAGGGTGGCCTGGTCGGCCCGCCGAGGACTCCCTCGCGCACCTGGTTGTTGCTCAAGCGCGGAAAAAAGACCCTGGCCGGGCTTCGACTTCGCGCCTAACCCCGCGACACGCGCGGGAATCCGGGGGAATTTGGCGATTGGGCTTCCTGGTCCCTATAGTGATGAGGCAGTCGTGAGGGTCCAGTCTGGAGTAATCCCGAAGCCCCGAAAATGACCGCCGCTAGGCCACCATCCTCTGTTTGCCAGAGTGACAGAAATGGACTAGTGTGAAACACCTGGCGCTTCTACGGAGCGAGACGGTCGAGTAAGGAAACTTCTCCCGGTTCGCAATCAACAAAGCGACAGATAAGTAAAAGGTTAAGACGCTTCGACGTTAACCCGAGAGGGAGCGAGTCGGAGGCGCCCGATCCTTGAGAACTCAACAGTGTGCACTAAGTCAATGCCAAAAAACCTCCGAGGCAGAGCAATCTGCCTTTGAGATTCCTTTGGATTATTGAACGAGTCAGACTCGTTCCAATAGTCAGAACACATTGGCATCGCGAGCAATCGCGGTGTCGCCAAGTGTGTGGTGATCTTCGGATCACCACAGACAAACTCTTTACGGAGAGTTTGATCCTGGCTCAGGACGAACGCTGGCGGCGTGCTTAACACATGCAAGTCGAACGATGAACACCGGAGCTTGCTCTGGTGGGATTAGTGGCGAACGGGTGAGTAACACGTGAGCAATCTGCCCCCGACTCTGGGATAAGCGTTGGAAACGACGTCTAATACCGGATACGACACCTCCTGGCATCAGGTGGGTGTGGAAAGAATTTCGGTTGGGGATGAGCTCGCGGCCTATCAGCTTGTTGGTGAGGTAATGGCTCACCAAGG
>NZ_JAVLBO010000080.1:0-500 GCF_031581085.1 Pontimonas sp. | reverse complement strand
ACATTGGCCAGCTTGTCCTTTAGTCGATTGATGCGCCACTGCCTGATGCGACCCATCAGACGGCCCTCCGCTCGATGACACGGTTGCACAGCCCGCGCATGGTGCCGATCATGGGTGTGAGGACACCCTCCTCGGTGACCTCATCATCGACCAGCATCTGGACATGCAGCGGTCTGAAGACGCCCACCATGTGCACGGTCCGCAGGTCGATGCTGTCGTACTCGAAGACATAGCGGTCATCTGCACCCGGATAGCGCCCGATGACGCCACGGGCACGCTGTAGCGGGCTGTCGAGGACGTGCTCGTTCATAGTCGTCCCCGCAGCAGCCCACCAGACTGCGGTTCCTCCTCCTTGCGGTTGTCCTCGACGCGGTTCGTCTGGATCGACTCGCCGAACTTGTCCTGCTGCCACCCGTCGACGGACCTGCTCGATCGAGCGAAGTGCCCCATCAGCGCGATCTCGCGGTTCACATCAGCCAGCTCCTGCTTAGAATCAGGCG
>NZ_JAVLBO010000007.1:0-61354 GCF_031581085.1 Pontimonas sp. | reverse complement strand
GCCCACACCTTGCGAGCTCGCCGCAAACAGCTGGGCCTGACCCAACGAGATGCCGCAGAGCTCGCCAGAGTATCCGTGCGGTTCGTCCACGACTGTGAGTCAGGCAAAACTTCGGTGCAGTTAGACCGAGTGCGCGCCCTCTCAGCAGCCCTAGGGCTCACTTTGACGCTAACACTGCGCCAGCCCGAGAAAACCCAAACCCAAAAAGCCCGTTTTCCCCAGCACCCCAGACAACTTCCTTGAAAAACCCGGCAGAAAGGTTAATCAGCGGGCTTTCTCTTTGGCCCGCAGGGATTTGCTAAACAGGGGTCAGCAGAGGGTCATGCCTGAAATGAGTGGCGCGGAGACCTTGGCACGCCCGGAGGGATTCGAACCCCCAACCTTCTGATCCGTAGTCAGATGCTCTATCCGTTGAGCTACGGGCGCATGTCGTTTACACGATGTGTTAGAGCATATCAGCCATCGTGAGGCGTCGATTTGGCAGTCCTCTTACACCGCTCAGAGCAGTAGCGAACACTGTCCCAGTCGCGCTCCCACTTTTTGCGCCACTCAAACTCCAGTCCGCAGTGCTCGCACACCTTCGGGGGGTGCCCGCCCTTCGTTTTCGCCACCATGGGGTTACCTCGAGGAAATCGCGGCGAACTTCCGAATGGAGAGCGGGACGAAAATCGCCAGCATGACCGCCATGCCGATCAGTACCGTCAACAGCGGGTTCTGGGCTGTCCAGCTCTCCCCCACAGGAAACGCGTCTGGAACGTTGCCAAAAAGCTCACGCGATGTTTGCACCAGTGCCGACACCGGGTTCCATTCCGCAAACGCACGAAGCGGCCCGGGCAGGGTGTTGGAGGGAACAAAGGCGTTTGAGATAAAGGTAATCGGGAAAAGAATGAGGAACGACACGTTATTGATGATTTCCGGGCTTCTCACACTCATCCCGACATAGGCCATCACCCACGAAAAGGAGTAAGCAAAGAGAAGAATCAGCGCCACCGCGGCGAGCGCTTCGAAGAAACTGGAGCGCACCCGCCAGCCGACGATGAACCCGGTGATCATCATCACCACCATGGAGGCGGCGTTGATGAACATGTCACCGTTGGTCCGGCCCACGAGCACCGCGGAAGGGTTCATCGGCAGGGTGCGAAAACGGTCGATGATGCCGTCTTTGAGGTCTTGGGCCATGGCAGAGCCCGAATAGGTGGAGCCAAACACCACTGTTTGGGCGAAGATTCCCGCCATCAGAAACTCCTGATAGCTGGAGCCTGGAATGTCGATCACCCCGCCATAGACGTAGGTGAACAGCAGCACAAACATGATCGGTTGAATCAGGGTGAAGACCAAAATGTCGGGCACCCTTTTGATTTTTAGAAGGTTGCGCTTAGTGGTGACCCAACCGTCAGAAAGGAAACGCCCAAACGGTGTCCCGGTGGGTTGGAGCGTCGCGTGCGTGGAGTGGCTCATGCGCGGGTTTCTCTCTTCTGGGCCTCGTCGGTGTGACCCGGACCTCGATCATCCGCACCTCGGTCCTCGGCACTGCTTCCCGTCAACTCCAAGAACACGTCGTCGAGGGTGGGTCGGCGCATCCCGGCGTCGTTGAGTTCAATCTTGGCTTCGGCGAACGCACGGAGGACCACTTGGAGTGCCTTGGGAGCATTGTCGACCGCGATGGCTAACTGGCGCTCATCGGTTCCCACACTCACCTCACCTTGGCCGTGGGGGGCGAGGAGCTCTCGTGCGGCGTCGACCTGGTCCAAGTCGTGGACGGTGACTTCCACTCTGGCGCCACCAATCTGATCTTTTAGTTCATCGGCGGTGCCCCGCGCGATCACCCTGCCGTGGTCGACCACCGCAATACTGTCGGCTAGCTGGTCGGCCTCTTCCAAATACTGTGTGGTCAGCAACACTGTGGTGCCCTCGGTCACCAGGTTGTTAATGATGTCCCACAGGGCGAGCCTGCTCCGCGGGTCCAAACCGGTGGTCGGTTCATCCAAAAACAGCACCGGAGGCTTAATCACCAGGGCCCCCGCGAGGTCAATACGTCGGCGCATTCCGCCAGAAAAGCCTTTGACGGGTCGGTGGGCCGCGTCGACCAAATCGAACATTTCGATGAGCTCTTGGGCGCGAGCCCGCGAGGCCGCCGGGGAGAGGTGATACAGCCGGCCGACCATGTCGAGGTTTTCAAAACCGGTCATGTTTTCGTCCACTGCGGCGTATTGACCACTCACACCGATCATCCGTCGGATGGCATCCGGCTCGGCCAACACATCCACGCCCCCGATCGTGGCGTGGCCCGAATCGGGGGTAGTCAACGTGGTGAGCACTTTCACGGTGGTGGTCTTCCCGGCGCCATTGGGGCCCAAAAGTCCCAGGATGCTTCCCTCCGGCACTTCGAGGCTCACCCCATCGAGGGCAGTCACCTTCTTGCCGGACGACTGATAGGTCTTGACTAAGTTGCTGGCAGAAATAAAGCTCACCGTTGAACGTTAGTGGACGCTACCGGGTGGAGGGTGAACAGTGGGCACAGCGGACGCAGCCAAGGCCCGGCCATGAACACTCTGTGTGCAGAGCGTGGAAAAGGACTAATACATCAACAGCTTGGAGCGCAGAATGCGCTCAAATGTTTCCACACTGCCCTCGGCCACACTCAGGTCATTCCAGTCCATAATCATGGCTAGTTGGCCATCATCGCTTTCAATCAGCACGCAGGGTTCACGGCCTGAGCTCGCGTGGTGCTCCGCCTCGGTGGTGTCGTTTCGGTGTCGAAGCACAATCTCGTGTCCTTCACCGGCGAAGCGCTCTTCCATTTCCTTCCACGCCTTTTTCTTGCGAATCGGCGAGTGGGTGATGTCACACAGCGCGCATTCGACCGCACCGACCATGTGCCCCAGGACGTAGGCGAGTTCGCCGCGCAGACCACCGTCTGCGTTGTAGACACCGATAATCCTCGCCATCACCCACCTCCGCACCCTGTCGCCTCACTCGAACTCGTGGGATGAGGCTAACAACAGCACCTGGGTGGCCTTCCACCCGGTACCCATCAATACAGCACTCACTCGATACAGCGCCTATCAATACCGCGCCTCTAGGGTGTGGCCATGCTGCGAAGTGGAGTGGGTGCCGTGGCGATTGCGCTGGTTCTCGCCGGCTGTCAGCCCGCACCGGTTGACCCGCCGTCTGCTCCCGAGAGCGAAGCCGAAGGCAACGCCGCCGAGGAGAGCGCCGCAACGAGTGGAAGCGAAGCCACCGATCGAGACGGCGAGGGTTCCCCCCGGGGTTTTCAACCGGCGGCCACGCCGGAGTTTTGTGCGCAGTTTGATCCGGGCCAGCTCGACTGGTTTGAGCTGGGCCTTAGCCAACCACAGGCAGCGACCAGTTCTGAAGGCACTGAGGTCAGCATCCAACGCGCCGCTTTGCCCCCGAGCGACTCCGAGCGCTACAACACCATCGTGGAAATCTGTCCCGGCTTCCACCTGGTGACCACCCACGACGGTGACACCAGGGTGCTCTCCATTCAAGAGGACCGCTTTGCGGATACCGCCGGGCTCAACACCGCGGGCGCGTTGGACAACCCGGCGAACCCCGGGGTTGTCGGCGGCGGGCCCACCTGGGGTTTTCGTGACTCTCTGGTCGCCGGGGATTACCTGTATCTCTCCGACGCCGTAGTCGATGCGGAGGCAGAATGCGTGTCTCTCGCGATTCACCGGGTGGCCGTGGAGGAGGTCCTGAGCGCAGACACCGCCTCCAGCGACGTCATTTACTCCTCGTCCCCGTGCGTGAGCTACACCGATGACTACCGAGCGCGGGCTCCGCTCAAGGTTCACCTGGGCGGGGCACTGGCCTACCGGGGCTCTCGCGATGAGCTCTACGTCTCGATCGGTGATATGCATTTGGGCTCCAGCACCATTGGGCAGGCAGAAGCGATTGGAATCGACAACGTCGAGAAGGATTACGCCCTGTTGCTCGACGACAGTGCGGCCCTCTCCGCCGTGGTCGCCATTTCTGATCCGGCCCACTCTGCCCAGTCGCGCGTGTTCGCCAAGGGGCTTCGAAACTCGCTGGGGATGACGGTGGTGGGCTCCGACCGGTTGTGGCTGACCGATCACGGTCCCCAGGGCGGTGACGAGTTAAACCTCATCGAAGAGGGCGCGGACTACGGTTGGCCCCTCACCTCGGAGGGCGAGCCCTACGACCGCTCGAACTACCCGGATGACCCGGATGCTCTGCCGGCCCCGTGGCTCGATATTTACCTCTCCCC
The DNA here is from genome assembly GCF_031581085.1 of Pontimonas sp. Classification (NCBI taxonomy): domain Bacteria; kingdom Bacillati; phylum Actinomycetota; class Actinomycetes; order Micrococcales; family Microbacteriaceae; genus Pontimonas; species Pontimonas sp. The sequence goes on along the minus strand of NZ_JAVLBO010000007.1, from coordinate 57,102 downwards.
ACAACCAGGCACCACCTATCCGGAGACGAGTTGGTCCCCCGCAATTGCCCCCACCGCCATCGTGGAGTACCCGGAGGGCGAAGCCCGCTCCGGCATTGACGACTGGGCGGGCAGTGTGGTGATCGGCTCGCTTCGGGCACAAACACTCCTGGCGCTTCGCCTCACCGGCGAATCAGAGTTCGTCGAAGATCGCCTGGAGCTCGGCCAGCGCATCCGCGACCTGGCCGCCACCCCAGAGGGTCACCTCCTCGCGGTGACCGACTCGTCTCGACTCTTAGTGGTCGCTGGCTAAAGCCTCGCCAGTTCGTCAATGTCTACCAAGAAGTCTTCGGCAACATCCTTCGACACGGTCATTCGGGTGTGCCCAATCGCCCAGTCATAGTCGTCAGTACTGGGACCGGTTTGGTTTCCGTCCTGGTAGACCGCGTCCTCCAGGGCGCGCTGCGAGCCTTTACGGGCCGCGTATTCGATATCCGCGGGCGAAAAGCCCGCGGTTCGCTCCACCAGCCGGTCCAGGTCCACGCTCTGCAGTGACTGCGGGGGAATGTAGCGGGTCCAAATGGAGCGCCTGGCATCCTCGTCGGGCAAACCAATGGGGATGACGTAGTCGAAGCGCCCGTGGCGCAAAAAGGCCGCATCGAGGGCGCGGATGAAGTTGGTTGCCACAATGAGCAACCGACCCCGGCCCTCCCGAAACAGCGGAATCAGCTTCAACAGTTCGTTAGTCACACCCTGGCTGGGTGCGGGGGGTTCGCCTTTGCGGTGTGAGGCGATTTCTTCCACCTCATCGATGAAGACGACGACATTATCCAATTCGGATATTTGGGTGAACGTGTCGCGCAGGGCGCCGGCCATGCCCCGCGAGTCTCCGGCGAGCCGTGCGGGGAACACTTCGACAAACGGCCAACTGAGCCGCGAAGCCACGGCCTTCGCGAAGGTCGTTTTTCCCGTCCCGGGAGGGCCAAAGAGGACAATGGCGCGCGGTGGCTCGACACCGAACGTTTCCGCCGTGTCCGGATCCTGCAGCGGCAAGACCAGTCGCCGCTCGAGGAGCTGTTTTTCGTTTTGCATCCCCGCGATACTCGTCCACAAATCGGGCGGAAGGTGGCGGCCACCGAGCTCCGCGAGGGTGGCGCGCTCCTTTTCGCTCATCGGAAGCTGGCGCTCAAAATAACTCAGGTGGTTTTTATCGACGAAGCCCGAGCGGTGCAACACCCCGGTGTCGTGCTGTTGATCGGGCACCAGGATGCTCAGCTTGGTTAACCCCAAGGGGGTCAACCGGTTTTCCAGTGCCGCTAACAGCGCGCTGCCGATGCCCTGCCGGCGCATCCCCTCCACAGTCCAAAAGAAGACGATCCAGCCTTGTTCGTGGGCGGCCCGTGCCACGGCGGCCCCCACCACTTTGTTCTCCGCCACGGCGACAACAGCGTGGTCTTTTTCACAGGAGGCGAGCACTTCAGCGACCGAATAGACGGGCTCCTGGCCGGATTGTTTAGATTCTTCCCACAGGGCAAGAAGCGCGTCGGTGTCGACAGGCTGAAATTCGCGAATACGAAACGTCATAGTGGTCCTCCCACGGTCAATGGACATCGCTCCGATGGTCTCGGAGATGGCACGCAGCTCAGGGTGGGAGAAAGCGCTTGTTCCAGAATACGATACTGGCTTGTCGCCACCGAGAGAAAGCGGGAATAGTTTTCCGAGGCGTAATGTTCTTGGAAGTAACCCAGAGAGGAGGCCCCCAATGAGCGAGTGGAATTACACCAAGTGTTCAAAACCGTTTGGGAGTCAGCAAGAAGCGAAAGAGTTCATGATCGAGCGCAATTTCGCGGGACAGATTTTGTTGCGCGACAACGGCGGTTACACCGCGGTCTGCCCGACCTACCCGGAGGGCTACTATCCGGATGCCATCCCCGTTGAAACGATCGACGAATCGATGCTCGGCGCGCCAGCACGCAGTGATCACCTCGTCGGGACCCTCACCGAGAGCGTGCAGTCCGATGATGAGCTCTGCTGCGACACTCGCCAAGAAGTGAGCATTACCAGCCCACCCCGATAGGCCAACTCGGTAGACGCCACGCCCAGCGCGATCGGTCTAGGCGACTATCGCCCAGGTGATCATTCCCGCGGCCACACCCCACACCACCGCACCCAGGGTGACAATCGTGCTCGAGCGCCAGACGCTCACACCCAACGACACCGCAATGGCGGCGGCGATTTGGGTGCCGATGATGAGCGGCCCCACCACCGCCATGCCGAAGACTCCGTAGCGGATAAAAATCTTTTGAGCCCGTTCGAGCCTGGCATCGGGCTCGCGCGAGAGGCCTTTTCGCTCGCGTCTGCGGGCCATGCCCGCCATAATCCTCTCGCTCAACACGGCGAACAGCACGATGGTGCTCGCGTTGCCCAGCAACGCCCACACCATCGTCCACACGGGCGAGAGGCCAAACGCGATCCCGACAGGGATCACCACGACGGCCTCTAACCAGGGGGTCGCGCCGGCAATAAACACCCCGAGCAGGCCGAGCTGTTCAAGCAAAAATTCTGGTGCCATCGGTGCCTTTCGACCCTCGGCAGAACGGGACGGATGTGTCCACCCCGACTCACAGTTTAACTCCCTGTTGTCGTTCCTTTTGGGCCGTTAGGGTGGCCGGAGGGCACCACGACTGTGGGCTCACCGCAAACGCATTAAGGGGAACCCCACCGTGAACGAAAAAGACCTCGTCGAGCTCTGGAATGACAAACGTCGCCAGCTCATCCAGGCCCAACTGCACTCCGTCATCGCACTCTCCGTCATCACGGTGCTCGTGCTCTTCAGGGCCTTCATCCAGGCCCCTCCCTACGTGGCCATTTTCGCCCTGGTGTTCCTCGTCACGGTCGGTGGCTTGAGTGTGCTCAGCCAGTTCGCCATAATCCGCGAAGCCAAAAGCGTGGTGGAAGAGCTGGACGCAAAGGAGAATCTGGGGCCTGTTGCGCAGACCATCGCCGCCAGTAGCACCTACCTCACCCTGACCCAGGCACTGATGGCCGTCTTCAGCGTTGCCCTGCTCGTAGCCTTCGTGTTGGTGGCATTCCTCTAACCAGGCGCCAACACATTGGACGTGTTGTGTCCCGCAACAGGCGCGTTGCGGGACACAACACGGAAGACATGCAGAGGCTCACGCCCCAACTCCGCCGGAGTTAACAGCACGCCCCCGTATATGCGGGGGAGTCGTTTTTTCTGCGGAGACGGAGGGATTTGAACCCTCGGTCCCCTTACGGGGACTCCACCTTAGCAGGGTGGTGCACTAGGCCGGACTATGCGACGTCTCCTGATGCGGGCCCCAGCCTACCGCGTCAGCCTCAGTGTCTCGACCTCGGTTCGCCACTTTTTCCCACCGCCTGTGGCCGGCAGCAGACTGCTCACTGCGGTAGTGGCACCGGTCAATTTGCCACTGCGCAGGTGACGTCATCCGCTGTTTGGCCGACAAGCCCCTCGAGGACCTCTGCTTGTGTCACTGGCTGGTCAGATTCCTGCTCAGCATCCTCGGATGACGTGTCACCGTCGCTTTGATCCGCTGGGGTTTCTTCGCCCGTGCCGCCAGACTCCTCTTCGGTGGTGTCCGCTTCGTTGGTGTCAGGGGCTTGCGCTTCGCCCGTTTGGTCGGTGGGTTCTTGCCCCTCATCGGCCGACGCACTGGGGACTTCCGCGTCAACACCCTCCTCAGCGGGGGCGTCTTCGGAGCCGCGCCCACCCGAGCCTTCCGCGAGCGCGTAGGGCTCATCGGTTTGGATTTTGGCCAACACGGTTTCCGAGAGGGTCGGATCGGGGATCACTTTGCCCGAATAACCCTCCGGCGCATCGAGCACCGGGAACTGAATGAACACGATGTTCTCGTTGGGAATATTACGCAGCGCCCTCGCCATCGACACCATCACATCGAGACTCCCCAAAGAACTCGAGAGCACCATATTTTGGGCCGCCACTTGGGCGATGCCATACAGGCGGGTGACGTCGTTGAGGACACCGTCGGCCTGGAGCGTGCGCACCAGCGCCGACATGTAGACCTGCTGGGAGGAAATGCGGGCCAGGTCACTGCCATCACCGACGCCTTTGCGGGTGCGGAGGAAGGCCAGTGCTTGACCCCCTTCGAGGGTGTGCCAACCGGCTTCTGGCAGATCAAGACCCGACCAGGGGTCCACGATGGGTTCGTTGACACAGACTTCAACACCGCCGACCGCCGTCGAGAGTTGTGCGACACCGGTGAAGGTCATCACACCGGCGTAGCCGACATCCAAACCGGTGAGTTGCTCGACGGTTGCCGCCACACAGGGCAGACCGCCGATGCTCCAGGTCGCATTGAGGGGCGTCAGCTCGCGGGGCTCCGAGAGCGAACCATCGGCCTGCTCACACGCGGGAACGTCGACCAGGGTGTCGCGGGGAAAGCTCATGACCGTAGCGTGGTCGTGGTTTTCTGACACGTGCACCAACAGGTTCACGTCGTTGAGTTCACTGTCTGATTCACCGAACTGCTCACCCTGACCCACTCGGGTGTCGGATCCGACGATGAGGACGTTGAAACCGCCTTCCCATTCACCGACCCCGGCCATCACGGGCTGTTCGTATCCGGGCAGTTCGACCGTTTGCAGTGAGGCGGTGAGATTCGCGACGGTGAAACCGGCGACGGCAAACGCACTGACCACCAGTGAGGTGGTCACGAGGCCGGCAATCGCCGCCCCCGCACGCCAGCCACCGAGTCGTTTCTGGGTCGCGTGGTGGGGTTGGTACCACCCGCGACGGCGACGGCGCTCGCGCCTGGAGATGCCTTGCGTGCTCACCCCGGGGTTTCCCTTCCCTTTGTCGTGGCGGAGGGCGTGGGATTCGAACCCACGAGGCATTTCTGCCCACTGGTTTTCAAGACCAGCTCCATCGGCCGCTCGGACAGCCCTCCAGCTAAAAAGTGTAACCCCGTATGCTAGGCCACGCCTTTGAGGCTCTTCAACGCCCAGGCGACACCGTCATCACCGTCAGACTTGGTCACCTCGGTGGCGTGTTCCAACACATCCGGCGGGGCTTGGCCCATCGCGACGGCGCGGCCCTCCACACCCGCCCACTGAAACATTTCGATGTCGTTTCGACCGTCGCCGATCGCCATCACCCGGTTTCTGGCAAACCCCAGGGTGTGGCGGATGCGCTCGAGCGCGGTGGATTTGTTGACCCCGTCTGGCGCAATGTCTAACCAGTTGGTCCAGCCGACCGCATAGCTCACCTGGTGCAAACCAAGATCTTCGACCGCCTGTCGAAAGTCGTCCGCGTCGTGCCCGGGGGCAATCACCACCACGCGGGTCGCGACCGTCGTGAGCAGGTCATCGAAGGCGACCTCTTCGGTCTCAATATCGAGAGCACCGTCGGGAAACCAGCCGGTGTAGCGATAGAGGCCGGTTTCGTTTTCCACGGCGTAGTTCGCCTGCGGCAGTCTTTCTTTAATCGATTGCAACACCGGGGTGGGGTCGAAGTGTTCCACGTGTGCCCGGCGGTAACCCCTGGGGGCCAGGGGGTCGCGCTGGAGTGTAATCGCGCCATTTGAGGACACGACAAACTCCGGTGAGAGCTCCAACTGTTCCAACACCGGCAGCGTCATCGACACGGATCGACCGGTGGCGAGTGTCACTTCGTGACCCTCGTCTCGGACCCTTCGCACTTCGCGCACTACGTGGTCTGACAGTGCTCCGTTTTCGTGCAGGACCGTGCCATCAATATCCAATGCGACCAGCCAGGCCTCTGTGGACCAGGACCGAGAAGGCTGGTCGACGCCAGCGGCCACTTCGCTCACTGGTCTCCTCTGGCACGAATGGTGTCTTGACCCACAAAAGGTTGGAGAGATTCTGGGACACGAATCGAACCGTCGGGTTGCTGGTGGGTTTCGAGCAGAGCAACAATCCACCTCGTGGTGGCCAGGGTGCCGTTGAGAGTCGCGACAGCTTCGGTGTTCCCGTCTGGTTCCACGCGGTGGCGGGTGCCGAGCCTGCGGGCTTGGAAGGTGGTGCAGTTGGATGTGCTGGTGAGTTCGCGGTAGTCGCCCTGTGAGGCAATCCAGGCCTCAATGTCGTATTTTCTCGCCGCGCTGGAGCCCAAATCACCCGCCGCCACGTCAATCACTCGGTAGTGCAGCCCCAATTCGCCCAGCAACTGTTCCTGCCAACCCAGCAGCCGCTCGTGTTCCGCTTCGGCATCGCCTTGGCTGGTGTAGCTAAACATCTCCAGTTTTTGGAACTGGTGGACTCGAATAATCCCCCGGACATCGCGACCGTGCGATCCGGCTTCCCGCCGGTAACAGGTCGACAACCCGGCATAGCGCAGGGGCCCCGCGCTCAGGTCGATGATTTCGTCCGAGTGGTAGCCCGCCAGCGCGACCTCGCTGGTTCCGGTGAGATACAACTCATCGTGTGGCAGGTAATACACCTCTGAGGCGTGCTCGCCCAAAAAGCCGGTGCCCTGCATCACCTCTGGCCTGACCAGGGTGGGCGGCATCATCAGCTGGAAACCCTCTCCCACGGCGAGCTGAATGGCGCGCTGCATCAGCGCGTTTTCGAGCAGTGCGCCCGCACCGACGAGGAAATAAAAGCGCGAACCCGATACTTTCGCACCGCGGTCCATGTCGATAATGCCGAGTGCTTCGGCGAGGTCGAGGTGGTCGCGCACCGGAAAATCGAAAGAGGGTTTGTCGCCGACGGTTTTCAGGGTGTGAAAGTTTTCTTCGCCGCCTGCAGGAACCCCTTCGCTGACCAGGTTGGGCAGGGCGTAGAGGGCTTTTTTCGCGTTCGCTTCAGCCTCCTGAAGGTTCGCCTGAGCGGCTTTGACTTTCTCGGCGAGGGCTTTCGCGTCGGCGACCAGGGCGCTTTTTTCTTCGCCCTTCGCCGCAGCCACTTTTTTGCCGAAGAGGTTTTGCTCACCGCGGAGGGTTTCGAACTCGGTGATTGCCGCGCGTCTGGCGTCATCGGCCACGATGGCCCGATCCACGGCCTCTATCTCGCCTCCTCGGGCCTGAAGTGACTGGCGAATGAGGTCTGGATTGTCGCGCAGTAGGGTCGGGTCAATCACCCTTCTAGTGTGTCACGACTCGCCTGGCTGACCCTCGGCGACGGCGTCTAACCAGCGTCTGGCATCGATAAACGCGTCGTCGGTGTAACGCGAGGACACACTCGGGGTGTGGCCATTGGCGCGAGGGTAGGAACCCAGGAAGATTACGTGGGGACTAAAGCGCCGAAGCCCAAGCAGCGCATCGGCGACGCGTTCGTCGTGAATGTGACCGTCGAGGTCGATCACGAAGCGGTAGCGACCCATCGAATCCCCGATGGGTCTCGATTCCAGCAGACTCATGTTGACCCCGCGGGTGGCGAACTGTTCCAGCATCTCCAGCAGGCGGCCCGGGCCGTCGTCGGGTAGCTCGGCGATGATGCTGGTTTTATCCGACCCGGTGCGCTCCGGCAGCGGACCCCCCTTTTGAATGAGGACGAAACGCGTTTCCGCGCTCGGGTTATCGCCAATATCGTCAGCCAGTACTTCCACGTTGATTCTCTCGGTAATCCCGCGCGGGGCTAAGCCGGCGTGGACGCCATCATCCTCGAGCGCGTCCTGGGCGGCTTGGACGTTGGAGGACGAGGGAACGTGGGTGTGGCGGGGCAGGTGGGTCTCTAACCAGGCGCGACACTGCGCATACGCCACGGGGTGCGCGGCGAGTAGCTCGACGGCGTCGAGTGTGACCCCGGCGGGTGCGACCAGCGCAAAACGCACCGGCACCTGATATTCCCCCACGATGCGCAGATCGGGCACGTGTGCCAGGGCGTCTTGGGTGGCGCTCACGCCACCCTCGACGCTGTTTTCGATGGCGATCATCGCGTAGTCGCTGCGCCCCGAGGTGACATCATCGAGAGCTTCGCCCAGGTTTGCCACGCTGATCCATTCACCCGTCTCGGCGCCCTTCACCTGACGGAGGGCTTCCCAGGTGAAGGTTCCTTCGGGGCCCAAATAGCTGTAGCGGGCTGGCGTGCTGGTCATGGTGCTCAAGTGTAGTGAGCAGCTGGGCTGCACAGGCGGTGACAGACTGGAGGGACTGTGAGACGAGGGGGTGTGACGTGGCATCCGAGACGCATCCGTATGACCACATCAGCGAAGAAGACCTGATTGGTAAGGGGTCGCTGAAGTGGACACATTTTCCGGGCACGCTGCCCGCGTTTGTGGCCGAAATGGACTTTCCCCTCGCTCCCGCCATTTCGGATGCTCTGGCCGAGGCCACACGTCTCGAGCGCTATGGCTACCTGCCCGAGCCAGTGAAGCGGGATATGCAGCAGGCCAGCAAAGACTTCCTGCAGGAAAATTACCGGTGGGATGTGCCCGCGGAGCGGATCTACCCCACCGGGGATGTGCTCGCTGCCTACGAGGTCGTCGTGCGACGCCTCGTCACCCCCGGCAGTCCGATTATTGTGCCGACCCCGGCGTATATGCCCTTTCTCACCCTCACGAAGCAGCTGGACCACCCGGTCATCGAAGTCCCCATGCGCGATCTAGACGGTGAGCGGCCCACCCTCGATCTCGACGCGATCGGCCGGCACCTGGCGGGAGAGGCCGAACTGGTGGTGCTGTGTAACCCTCACAACCCGCTCGGACTGGTCTCCACCCGGGCGGAATTGCGAGCCCTGGCCGACGTCGTCGAATCCCACGGGGGTCTCGTCTTTTCCGATGAAATCCACGCCCCCCTGGTCTTTGGTGACCGGGAGCACATCCCCTACGCGACCATCGGTGTTGATGCGGCCGCACACAGCATTACCGCCACCTCGGCGTCGAAAGCGTGGAACCTGCCGGGGCTGAAATGCGCCCAGCTGATCGTCACCGCCGATCAGCACCAAGAGGTGCTAAAACCGCTCGAATTCACGGTCTCGCACAGTGCGTCCACACCGGGAGTATTAGCCACGACGGCCGCCTACCGAGACGGTGGCGCCTGGTTGGCCGAGGTGAAAGATTACCTCCGGGGAAACCTGGAGCTTGTTGCCCGCCTCCAGGAGCACTACCTCCCCGGTGCCCACTACCGCACCCCGGAGGGCACCTACATCGCCTGGCTCGATGCGCGCTCCGTGGACATGGGCGATGCGGCCAATCCGGCAGAGTATTTCCGCGAACACGCCAAAGTATCTCTCACCGACGGCGCCTCCTGCGGTGAAGCGGGGGTGGGCCACGTGCGCCTGATCGCGGCGACGCCGCGACCCATCCTGGAAAAGATTGTGCATCAGCTGGCAGAACACTGGAGGCCCCAGTAATTTCTCTTTCGCGATGAGCCCCGCGGGCGTAGATTAAGCGCCATGGCGATTCAACACGAACCAGAGGCTTCGCGCTACGTGCTCCTCGATGATGAGGGCGATTTTGTCGGTGAGGTCGAGTACGACACCGACGGTGACACACTTCTTCTGCTGCGCGCGGAAGTGCCCACCTCCAAACGCGGAGGCGGCCACGGAGTCCGACTGGTGCGAGAGACCCTGGAGATGATTCGGGACGAAAAACACGGCAAAGTGCAACCGATTTGCCCATTCATCGCCAAATTCATGGTGAAAAACCCCGAATTTCAGGCTCTTCGGGCCTAGTCGATGACACCCCTGGTGGGGACCACCGTGAGGTGGCCATCCACAGAGCGGGTGACATCGAGTGGAACGCGGTAGGCATCGCTCAAAATATCCGCCGTCATCACCTCCTCGGGTGTTCCCACCGCGACCAAGGAGCCGCCCACAATCAATCCCACCCGGTCGGCGTAGGCGGCGGCCAACGACAGGTCGTGCACGACAACCACCACGCCCCGCGGCCTCGGGGGAATCGCGGACCGGTCGTCTGTGTCGACCGGATCGCCAGCGACCCGGGAGCGTCTCCTAATCACCCTCATCACTCGATCTTGGTGGTGCAAATCCAACGCGGCCGTGGGTTCGTCCAAGAGCAACACGTCGGTGTCTTGGGCGAGTACTCGCGCGAGTGACACTCTCGCTTTTTCCCCTCCAGAGAGCTCGCCAAATCGCCTCGAGGCCAAATCCGTGACACCCACCGACTGCATGGCCCGAGCGATACTGGCCTCGTCATGATCGGCCTCCATCGTCCCCACCCACGGGTTTCGCCCCATTTCGACGACCTGGGACACCGTGAAGGGAAACGAAACCTGGTTGGACTGCAACAAGATTGCCCTGAACTGGGAGAGGGCTTTGGGCCGGTAGCTCTTGGCCGGGACCCCCTTAATCAGCGCCTGGCCGGTTGAGGGGGTGATCTCACCCGAGAGTGCCCCCAACAGTGTCGACTTGCCGGCACCGTTTGGCCCCACCAGGGCGAAGACTTCACCGGGATACACCGCCAGCGAGACATCCGTGACAATGCTGCGCTTACTGCGCACCACGCTGACCTCGCGCAGCTCGAGAAGCGTGTCGTGCGGGAGCGACCAGTCGTTCACATCCACCCCCCACTCTTTCGACGCTGCTGGTAGAGCAGCCCAAAGAAAAACGGTCCCCCCACCAACGCCGTCAGCATGCCAATGGGCAGGTCTGATCCGTCGACCAGCGTCCGTGTCAACAAATCCGCCCAGAGCAGCAAGGTGGCCCCACCGACGGCACTCGCCCAGAGAAGCCCCCGATGGGCTGGGCCCAACACCATCCGGATGATGTGCGGGACAACCAGCCCTACAAACGCGATGATTCCCGCGAACGCGACGGCGGCCGCCGTCAACAGCGCGACCAACACGATGACCACGATGCGCAGGGCCTCGACGTCGACGCCCAGGTGCCGAGCATTTCGCTCACCCAGGGCCAACACATCGAGCTGCCTGGAGAGCACCACCGCAGCGACCATTCCCACCAGCAGCAGCGGTGCCACCACAACCACCTCGGACCACAGCGAGCCCGCCAGAGAACCCAGTTGCCAAAACACAATTTGTTCCCGACTGGCCGTATCGGCGAGGAATAGGACAAACGCCAGGCCGGCCTGGGCAAAAGCGTTGATTGCGATGCCCGTCAACAACAGGGTGACCACCTCGGTGCGACCCCCAGCACGCGCCACGGCGTAGACCAGGAGCGTGGCGAGGAGACCGCCGACAAAGGCCAAGGCTGCCACCCCGCCGCCGGCGAATTGAATACCGAACACAATGGCGATGGAGGCACCCAGGGCCGCCCCCGAGGACACCCCCACCACGCCCGGCTCCGCCAACGGGTTTCCAAACACGGCCTGCATCAGCGCACCACCGACGGCCAACGACGCTCCCACCGCGATGGCCATCGCAATGCGGGGAAAACGCACCACCCACAGCGTGGCGTCGACGACGTCCTCTTCTGGCGCGAGGGCGGTGGAGAACCCGAGTCGATCCAGAATGGAGCCCCAGACCTCACCGGCGGAAATATCTAACTGCCCGGTGACGGCGGAGACCAAGACACCGGCAACCAGGAGTGCCAGAAGTGTCAGTGCCAGCGCACTGCGGCGCAACACTCCCGCGGGTGTAGCCAGTGTGTCGCTCACGGAACGCGGTGGAGCCACTCGGCGGTGGCGAATTTTTCGCTCGCCAAGCGGGCCGCCAGGCGGTGTTCTGCGTCCGTGATGGACCCGGGGCGAAGCGAATAGAGCGACTGGAAAGTGTTCACCAGGTGGTCTTGGATGTCCTCTCGGGTCATCCCCGTGTGGGCGCGAAGCGGGTCGACGCGTTTATTCGCGGAAGCGACCCCTTTATCGCTGATTTTTTCTCGACCGATGCGGAGCACTTCGACCATCCGGTCACCGTCCATGTCATAGGCCATGGTGACGTGGTGGAGCACGGCTCCACTGCCCAAGCGTTTTTGGGCAGCGCCGCCGATTTTTCCGGTGGGCGACTGGATGTCATTCAGCGGCTTGTAGTGGGCGTCGATGCCGAGGCCGCGAAGCGCCTGAATCACCCAGTCGTCGAGGAAGGCGTAGGAGTCTTGAAAGCTCATCCCCGCGACCAGTTCCGCGGGGGCGTAGAGCGAATAGGTGATCGCTGTTCCCAGCTCCATAAACATCGCCCCGCCACCACTGACCCGGCGGACCACTTCCATACCGTGGCGGTCGGCGCCCGCCATGTCCACTTCGTTTCGAAGGGACTGAAAACTGCCGATCACGACCGCGGGTTTCGCCCACTCCCACAGGCGCAGTGTGGGGCCGCGCTCACCGGCACCGACCTGTTCGGTGAGGATTTGATCCATCGCCATTTGCTGGAGCGGCTCGAGGGGTTCCGGTGCGAGATAATCCCACTGGTAGTCGGTGAAGCTTGTGGCACTGGTGAGGCCGCGCCTCACCACGGTCGCCACCGCTGCCGGGTCAAACCCCATCAAGACGGCCCCGTCGGGAATGGCCTTCGATACGGCCGCCTCCAGATCATCGTGACTGGTCGCAACCGATAACCCTTCCAGCGAGTGGTTGATCAGCTCGAGCACCTCATCGGGCTCCAAAAAGAAATCTCCCGCCAACCGGGCGTGGCTGATCTGGCCACCGCTCGTCTCGAGGTCTATCGTGACGAGTTTTCCACCGGGAACTTTATACTCTGCGTGCACAGCGACCAGCTTACTTTCGTGGTTCCGGTAATACCTCGGCCAGCCAGGCGATCAGGTCAGCGACCACCTCGTCGCGGTTGGTCTCCTGGAAGACTTCGTGGCGTGCGCCGGGATACACCATCGTGGTCACCCGGCTGAGCCCCCCTCGAGTGCGATAAGCCTTTTCCAGCTTCCGCACACCACGCTCGCCCCCCAACGAGTCATCGCTGCCGACCATTAACAGCATCGGCAGGTCTGTGCCGACCGGTCGCGGACGGCCCAAGAGTCTCAGCGCATCGAGGGGACCAAAAAGCGCGAGGGTGTTGGCGGGAAAAGCCAGCGGATCTTCCCGCCAGCGCCTGTGGACGTCTGGGTCCCTACTCAACCACTCCGCACCGGTGTCACCGAGGTGGGCGTGCCGGGCGTTTAAATCACCGGCGTTCATATACCCCGGCATCCGGTAGGTGGTGCCGGTAAAGACCACCGCATCGAGGTGTGGGCCAAAGCCCTGACCGAGAAGAATTTGTCCCATCAGGGAGCCCCAACTGTGGCCGAGAAACACGGTGGGAACGCCGGGGTGTTCCCGAGCGATCAGTTCGTGACACTGCCGTAGCCCGCGAATTGTGGAGCGCAGCCCGCCTGGTCCTAACCGCCCCAACCGGGAAGTGTCGCCCTCCCACTGATCGAGACCGGTCTGACCGTGCCCGCGGTGTTCATCCGCCCACACCTCGTAGCCGGCTGTGACCAGTTGCTGTGCCACCCCGTCATAGCGCAGCGCATGTTCACCCAACCCGTGGGCAATCTGAATTACTGCCCGCGGCGGCTCAGCTCCGTGCCAGCGGTGGTAGTGGATGGTGACCCCATCGGCGTCCACAAAAGAGTCATCGACTCGATGGCTGGCCACCACGGGTTACTGCCGCTCTGCCGGGCCGAGGAGGTCAAAGGCGACCGTGTGGTGGACGGCCTCGGTATCACTCGGGTGATACACCCCGGCCAAAACGTCTCGCTGCAGCCGGCTCATTTCGTGGCCGGCGTGGTAGCCGCGGCCACCGTGCAGACGAAGCGCACTATCGACGACGCTTCTGGCTGTTTCGACCGAGCGATGTTTCACCCCGGAGAGCAGTCGAAACCAGCGCGGACCGTGATCGACCTGGTCGACCACGTCGGCGGCGAGGGTGCGAAGCGGGGCGTCGAGAGCATCCACGGCCATCGCCGCATCGGCGACCTGCCAGCGAATATCGGGGTCACTGGCGTAGGTCTTACCCTCCCTGGCCATACTGGTCCGCGACGAGACCGCTTCGGTGGCGAGTTCCAACGCGCGCTCAGCGATTCCGACATACACGGAGGAGACCAGCAGCAGGAAGTTTTGGAAAATGGCGCGGATAAAAGGATCTGTCTGGTCGCCGGCGGGAAGAATCCGGGTCAGTCGCTCCGGGGTGACCACCGCTCCATCCAAGACGGTGGTGTGGCTTTGGGTGGCGCGCATCCCCAGGGTGTTCCAGTCCTCAACGATGTGGAAGCCGGGGTCGCTCCGGCTAATGAAGCCGTGGACGATGCTCTCCCCCATTCGACCGAGCAGGGCCAACTGTGTCCACGCGGGCGAGAGCGAGGTGAAAATCTTTTCGCCGTGAAAGGCATAGCCGCCCTCCACCTCACTGACGCGGGTCACCGAGTCGGTGAGCACACGGTCATTGCCCCGCTCACTCACCCCAAAGGCAAACACTTCGCCAGAGCGCGCACCCTCCAGCACAAAATTGAGCGAGTCATCACCGTGGGCCTGGAGGGTGTGGGCCACACCCACCCAGGTGAAGTGCATACCCAGACCGAGGGCCGTCGCCGGGGCGAAGCGTGCGAGCGTGCGCTGATCGCGCACGAGCTGAGTCAGCGGCCGCGGGTGCAGATAGTCGACTTGGCGAAGCGCGTCCAAGTCTTCGTGAAAAAAAGAATTGGTCTCGTCGTAGTGAGCAGCCCGGGCACGGATTGACTCCAAGAGTTCTTCAGTCAACTGCATGGGTCCCCCTCAGGCGGTGACGGCGTGGTCCGAGACTAACGATTCTTCGTGGGAGTTCAGCGGGAACACTAACGCGGGGTGGCGCACGGCGATACCAAAGGGCGAGCCCACGGCGGGCAGGAAGGGTGCGGCAATTCGCGCGCGCACTCGCGTCTCACTCGGGGAGACGGTGAGTTCCACCAGGGCATCATGGCCCGCATAGGTGAGGTTGGTCACGGTCGATTGCACTCCGTCTAGCTGGGGGACCAACCATTCCGGGCGCAACACCACGCGGACTGTTTCGCCCTGCGCGGGGTTAAACCCTTGAGCACTCGCCGCCAGAGAACCCAAGACCGTCTCAACGTGGCCGGTGCAGCCATACCTCAGTGGCTCCCCCTCGCAGAGTTCTTTGGCACCGCAGGTTTCACACTCCAGGGCCGTGTCTTGCCAGGTGCCCTCTACTTCGACCGTGTCGCCCACAAAAGACGCCACCCACGGGGTGAGTGGGGATTCGTAGATTTCTCGGGGGCTTCCCACTTGGGCCACTCGGCCGCCGTCCATCACCACCACCAGGTCCGCCAAATCCAGTGCTTCTTCCCGGTCGTGGGTGACCAAGACGGTGGTGGTGTCAGTTTTTCGCAACAGCTCAACCACTTCACGAGCGAGCTGGTGTCGAAGCACGGTGTCCAGTGCCGCAAAAGGCTCGTCCAGCAGGATCGCATCCGGGGTCGGAGCGAGGGCTCTCGCCAGTGCTACCCGCTGGGCTTGACCACCGGAGAGCGCACTGGGCTGGCGCTCCACCAACTCGCTGATGCCGACCAGTTGCGCCAGGCGGTCGATTGTGTCGCTTCGACGACGGCCTTTGGGCAGCCCAAAACCGATATTGTCGGCGACGCTGAGGTGCGGAAACAGCGACGATTCTTGGGGGACCCAGCCGATCCCGCGCTGTTCGGGTGGCACGAGAGCCTCCGGTGAACTCAGGTTTTTCGACCCCACCGAGATTGTCCCCTCCTCTACGCTCAACAAACCCGCCAGGGCGAGCAGCAGCGTCGTCTTGCCACACCCGGAGGGACCGAGGACAGCGACGACGGAACCGGAGGGGACGACGAGTGAGACGTCGCGCAGTGCCGGGGTGTCACCGTAAGAGATGCTGAGATGGGATACCGCGAGGGTGGTCATGCGGGGTCTCCTTTCTCACTTCTCGCTCCGGAGAGAAGCATGGCGGGTATGGCGGCGATGAGGACAAGAAGGGCCGCATAGGGCGCTGCCTGCCCAAACTCCACCACGAGTGTTCTCGTCCACAGTTCTGTCGCTAGCGTATTCACTCCGGTCGGGCGAAGGATGAGAGTGGCGGGCAATTCTTTCATTGTCGCGATCATCACCAGCAGAGCACCCACCCCGATACCGGGCAGAGCCAAGGGCAGCGTCACGCGTCGCCACGCCCCAAAAGGCGTCTCGCCGAGCGTCCTGGCGACCATTAGCAGCGTGGGCGAGACACCCTCCACGCTGGCTCGGGCGGTTCCGATGGATTTGGACGCGAACAACACGGTGTAGCCAAAGACCAACACGATGATGCTTTGGTAGAGCCCCGGAAGAAGACGCAGGGTGAGAAACACCAGAGAAAGCCCCACCACAATTCCCGGCAGCGCGTGGCTTAAGTAACCCAACGATTCGATTGCACGAGGAATGTTTCCTCGAAACCGGGCCGCCAGGGCGGCAATCGGGAGCGCGATGAGGGTGGCTGCGGCCGCCGCAGCCACAGCAACGAGCACGGTCCACAGGGTCGCTTCAATCAGTCGCCCCCAATCGACCGTTTGCGCGGTGTCGACCTGAAAAAGTCGCACACCGAGGCCCAGTAGCGGAACCACAACCCCCACCACGAGCGGGGTGAGCGAGAGGGCCATCAGGCCGCGTCGAACCCCTGGTGCGGGGCGCGGCCCGACCGGTTTACTCCGCCCCGGGGTGAACTCTCGTTGACCTCGAACCCGTCGTTCACCGAGGACCCCAATGAGTGCGAGCAGGACGACAAGCAGTGCCAAGACGGCGGCCTGGTTTCGATCAAAACTGGACGAATAGGCGGCGTTCACCCCCCAGGTGAGGGTGTGAAAGCGCAACATCGCCACCAGTCCGAAATCACTGACCGAGTAGAGAAACACCAACAGCGTTCCCGCGAGGGCTGCGGGGCGAATTTGTGGCCAGGTGGCCACCCAGAACGCGTCGAAGGGTTTTTTCCCGAGGGTTCTCGCGACTCGTTCCTGGTCGCCCCCGACACTGCGCAGGGCCGCCGCGGTGGGCAGGATCACGTAGGGGATGGTCACCGCGGTGAGCAGTGCCCAGCTGGGCCAAAAACCGGCGAGGCTTGGCCACCACACCAACCACCCGTAGGAGGCGAGGTAGGACGGTATGGCGAGCGGCAGGGCGGCGAGGACCAACCAGAGCTTGGGTCGGGGAAAGCGCCCCCGACTCATTCCCACAGCGATGGCCACTCCACCCAGCAGCGCGCTCAGCGCCACGGACACGGCGAGGATCAACGTGTTGAGCGTGTAGTCGAGGGCCCTGGATTCGAACAGCACACTGACGAGCTGCTCGAAGGGGATTTCGCCCGCTCGCACCGCGAGGTAGACCATCGGGACCAGCACGAGCAGTGCCGCGACAAGGGCGGGGGCAACGCGCCATCCGGGCGTGCGCGCCATGCCACTCACGCTCGCGCGGGGGCGAGTGCTGGTGCGGGGAGAGGTCACGAAGGGTCCTTACGACACGTGACCGGAGCAGACCCCGGTGGGGTCTTTGCTCCGGCCACCATCCAGGTTACTAAAGCAACCCGAAACGCGTCAGTAGTTCCTGAGTCTCTTCCAGGGACTCCAGATCGGACAGGTCCAGCTCGGGGTTGACCAGGGATTCGAGCTCCGGCAGGTCGGCCGGGGCGTCGATTCCGTCGACGAGCGGGTATTCGTAGGTTTGCTCGACGAAGTAGTTCTGGCCCGCCTCGGAGACCATGTACTCGACAAAGTCGATGGCGTCTTGGTCGAGCTGCGCCGGGGTGAGGATTCCCACTCCGGTGACGTTCACCATCGAGGTGGGGTCACCCGCTTCGGTGAACCACAACCGTGAGGCGATGTTGTCTTCGCCGCGCTCGGCCTGAAGTCGATACCAGTAGTAGTGGTTGATCAGGCCGAGCGGGATGGCTCCGGATTCGACCGCTTCGAGGATGGGGGTGTTGCCCTCGAAGATTTGCGGGTCGTTGGACACGAGACCACTGACCCAGGCCTCTGCGGCACCTTCTCCGTCGATGACGCGGTAGGCGGTGACGTAGGACTGGAAGCTGGCGTTCGTGGGCGCGACGCCTACTTGACCGGACCATTCGGGCTCGAGGACTTCGTTAGCCGTGTTCGGTAGTTCTTCTTCGGTGACCATGTCGGTGTTGTAGACGAGCACTCGAGCACGCCCGGTCACTCCCACCCACGACCCGTCGGTCGAGGTGAAACCTGGCTGAACACGCGAGCTAATGTCGTCGGGGAGGGTAGTAAAGAGGCCTGCTTGGCTTAGTGCGCCGAGCGCCCCCGCATCTTGGGAGAGGAACACTCCCGCTTGGGTGGCTTCTCCCTCTTCGAGCAGCAGCGCGGCCATTTCGCCGGTGTTGCCGTAGCGGACTTCGACTTCGATGCCGGTTTCTTCGATGAACTGGTCGATCAGTGGCTGCACGAGTGTTTCACTGCGACCGGAGTAGAGGGTGAGGAAGCCATCGGATGTGGCCTCACCGTCGACGGCTTCTACCGAGCCTTCTTCGACGACCTCTTCGTCGGGGGCGCTCTCGGGCACTTCTTCCGGTGCTGCCTGGCATCCGGCGAGCACGAAGGCGAGGGCTCCCATCACGGACACGGCGCGCAGGGACGAGCGTCTTCTCATGAGTTTCTCCTTGGGACAAAAAATACCAGCGACAGGCCGTCGCTGGCTCTAATAAGTTAGGTTAGCCTAACTTTAGCTCCAAGGCAAGGGTTATTTGGTGCGAAAACGACGAATGTCCCCGAGAGACGCCTCCAGCTGGTCCATCGCGAAGTGCACATCGGATTCTTTGACGATCAACGGTGGCGCAAAACGCAGAGTCGAACCGTGGGTGTCTTTGGTGAGAACACCGCGACCCACCAGGGCCTCAGCGACTTCGCGCCCCGTCGCGAGCTCGGGATCAATATCGACACCCGCCCAGAGGCCCTCCTGGCGAACCCCGACGACGCCGAGGTCTGTCATCCGCCCGAGACGCTCAGCCATCACCGCGCCCAGCTTTCTTGAATTGGCCTGCATGGTCCCGGTCTCCAGAAGCTCCACCACGGCCTTCCCCACGGCAGCGGCCAGCGGATTACCTCCGAAGGTGGATCCGTGCTGGCCCGGGGCGATTACCCCCATCACGTCGCCTCGACCCGCCACGGCACTGACCGGTAGCAAGCCGCCGCCGAGCGCTTTACCCATGATGACCATGTCGGGGTGAACCCCGACATTGTCCACCTGCAACGTGGCACCCGTGCGACCAAGGCCCGACTGGATTTCATCGGCAATGAGCAACACGTTGTGGCGAGACGTGATGTCTCGAACCGCCGGCAAGTACGACTCCGGGGGAATCACAATTCCGGCCTCACCCTGAATCGGTTCGACCAGCACGGCCACCGTGGTGTCGTCGATGGCAGCTTCCAGTGCCGCCTGGTCGCCGTAGGGAACGGAGCGAAAACCGGGCAGGTACGGGCCGAAATCATCTTTTGCTTCGGAATCGGAGGAGAAACTCACGATTCCCAAGGTTCGACCGTGGAAATTATTATCGGCCACGATGATCGTGGCCTGGTTGGAGGCGACCCCCTTCTGGCGGTACCCCCAGGCACGCGCGATTTTGATGGCGGTTTCCACCGCTTCGGCGCCGGTATTCATCGGCAAGACCATGTCCTGGGAGACCAAGCGGGTGAGGCCTTCGGCGAAGGGACCCAACTGGTCGTTGTGCACCGCGCGGGACGTCAGGCTGAGCGTGCGCAGTTGGCGCTTCAGGGCGCGAACCAGTGCGGGGTGCTGGTGGCCAAAGTTCAAGGCCGAATACGCGGCGAGGCAATCGAGGTACTTCGTACCCTCCACATCCCAGACCCACTGAGCTTTTGCTCGGCGCGCGATGACCGGCAGCGGGTGGTAGTTGTGCGCGAGGTGATCTCCCTCAGCCGTGATCAGCTCGCTCGTGCGAGCCGACGACTGGTGTTCAAAGCGCGTCCTTACTTGCGAAGCTCCAGCGTGCAGCATTTGACTCCTCCCCCGCCCAACAGCAACTCGGATAGATCGACGCTGTGTGTGTTATATCCTCGCGCCTCCAGCTCAACGCGCAATGTGTGAGCCTGTTCGGCCATCACGACGTTGAGCCCGTCACTAAAGAGGTTCAGCCCCAACACCGCAGCGTCTTCTTCGGTGGCGATAATCGCCTCGGGGTAGCGCTCTTCCAAGATGGCCCTGGATTGGTCATCGAAGGCGGAAGGCAAATACGCAATGGTCTCGTCGTCGAGAACGGCCAGCGCGGTGTCCAGGTGGTAAAAGCTGGGGTTGATCAACTTCAGGCTCACGACGTCCCGGCCAAATACCTCGGCGACTTCCCGGTGCGAATCCGACTCGCTGCGAAAGCCGTGCGCGGCGAGAATCACGTCACCCACCAATAAAAAGTCGCCCTCACCCTCGTTTTTTTCGACCGCTTCACGGGCGTCGAAACCGAGGCCCGCGAGGTGGGCGAGGTAGGCGGGACCTTCTGGTTGGCGCTCCGGGTAGCGAAACTTCGCCTCGTAGGCGATGCCATCGAGGACGAAACCACCGTTTGCCGCATAGACCATGTCGGGCAGACCCGGTAGCGGATCGATGAGCTGAACGTCAAAACCCAACCGAAGATAGGTGTCGTAGAGGCTCTGCCACTGCGTGGCCGCCAGGGACTGGTCGGTGGGGTTTTCGGGAAACATCCACGGGTTGATGCGATAGCTCACCGTGAAGTAATCCGGCCGACACATCAGCACCGTTTTGGGCTGGGCCTTCTTGGTCGCCGAGTGCTGCTCACCCTCGCGGGTGGAAGTGGTGTCCTGTGGGGTCGTGAGGGTCATAGTCGCAGTGTGCCACGCATGATGCGCGCGTAGTACCCGGTTTAGCGCGTGTTTAGTGCATAAAATCGGTCTTAAAGCGCTGTTTGTTGCGTAGTGTGTCGGTATGGACACCATCGATCATCGAATAATCTCCCAGTTGAGGGAGCACGCGAGAATGCCCTACGCCGATATCGGCACTCAGGTCGGCCTCTCCGCCTCCGCCGTCAAGCGCCGGGTGGACCGACTCGTGGAGGAGGGCACCATCCGAAGCTTCACCCTCGATGTCGACCCCGCCGTCGACGGGCTCGGGGTTGAAGCCTTCGTTGAGCTGCATTGCCGCGGGACTGTCGCCCCCCAAGAGCTCAAACACATCCTCGCAAAAGTGCCCGAAGTGGTTCAGGCCGGGACCGTCAGTGGTGACGCCGACGCGGTCGTGCACCTTCGGGCGAGCGACATTCACACCCTCGAAGAAGCCCTCGAAAAGGTCCGGCTCGCTCCCAACGTCGAATTCACCAAAAGCTCCATCGTGCTCTCCCAACTCATCAACCGGCGCTAGCCGGTTGTAGACGGTGAGCCGGATTACACAGTGAGGGCGAGAAACCTTGGGTCGGGTGCCCCAAAGCGGTGGGCAGTAATCGATACGGCCTGCTCGCGCACAAACGGCAACATCTCCACCCGGCCCGACTGAGTCACGTCGTGATCCCACACGGCGACCGCGGGGTTTCCATCGAAGTGGACATACATCACGTTCGCGTTTCCTCCCAACAGGCGGATGCGCTCCGGTGGGTCGAGTCGCACACGCTCGACAAACTGCAGCTCCGTCTCCACGTTGACCCCCACCAGTGCGGGGCGAGCGCCAGACGGTGTGGCCAGAACCTGCCGGATCGACTCGGGCAGAGCATCCGAGGAAGACAGATGAACTCGCGCACCCGCACGAAGACCGGCGAGGACGACGCGGAGAACATCGACTAGAGGCGTGAGCGACGAGGCCCGAACGACCGCCTCGTGGGCGCGGTAGCGAAAGACGTTTCGCTCCACCCCCACCTGGCTCACATCAACGCTCGCCCCAAAGTGGCGTTCATAGGCGTCCTGGTCAGCCCGCAGTGCCTGCGTGAGTGACTCCCGCTCGTCGGGGCTCAGCGTCTCGCCCGCCGCCTCGAGCACTTCGTGAAACTCTGGTGCGACCTCGACTGTGGGAGCGAGGGCCTGCGGATTGAGCTCACTCGAGCTCAGCGTGCCAAACCCGAAGAGGTAATTGGGCCCGCCCGCTTTTGCTGTTGGTCCGACACTCGATTTTTTCCAGCCGCCGAAGGGTTGCCGGCGCACAATAGCGCCGGTGATGCCCCTGTTCACGTACAGGTTTCCGCCGTCGACGTGATCGAGCCAGTAGCTCACCTCGTCGGGGTCGAGAGAGTGAATTCCCGCCGTCAAGCCATACTCGACCGCGTTTTGATACTCCACGGCATCCTTCAGAGTCTTTGCCGTCATCACCCCGAGGATCGGTCCGAAATACTCCGTCTGGTGGAACGTACTACCCGGGGCAACACCCAAGCGAACACCCGGGGTCCACAACCGCTCGGTGTCATCCAATTGACGCGGCTCGCTCAACCATTTCTCTCCCGGACCCAATTCGGTCAGTCCGGAGCGAAGCTTCGCCGCGGGGGGCTCGATGATCGGATTCATCGTCGTCTCCGGTTGCGACTGCGGCCAGCCCACTTCGAGGGTGTTCACCGCGTCTTCCAACTGTCGCCAGAACCGCTCCGACTGCGCGACCGAGCCGACCAGAATGACCAGCGACGCCGCCGAGCATTTTTGGCCCGCGTGACCAAAGGCACTCTTCACCAAATCGGCAACCGCGAGATCGATGTCGGCACTCGGGGTGATGACCAGGGCATTTTTACCGCTCGTTTCCGCCAGTACGGGCAGATCCGCCCGCCAGCTTCGAAACAGAGCGGCCGTGTCAAAGCCACCGGTGAGAATGACCCGGTCGACCCCCTCGTGGGAAATGAGGGCTCGGCCCAGCTCGCCTTCGCTGACATCGACCAGGCGTAACACGTCGCGGGGGACACCGGCTGCCCACAAGGCTTCCACCATGACCGCCGCGCAGCGGCGGACCTGCGGTGCGGGTTTGATGATCACGGCACTGCCGGCGGCCAGCGCGGACGTGACCGAGCCGGTGGGAATCGCGACCGGGAAATTCCACGGCGGTGCCACCACGGTCAACCCCACGGGGCTAAAGCGCGCACCCTCCAGCTGTTCCATCTCCATCGCCTGAGAGGCGTAGTAGCGCGCAAAATCGATCGCTTCGCTGATTTCTGGATCGGACTCGGCCAGCGTCTTGCCCGCCTCCTGCATCATCACCGAGAGGATCTCACCGCGGCGCACGCCCAACTCGGCAGCGGCTTTGACGAGAATCTTTGCGCGCGCCTCCGCGCCCTTCGCCGCCCATTTCTTGCCGCTTCGACGGGCACCCTCCACGATGGAGTCGATCTCAATGCGACCGTCGATGGTGCCCAGTTCGTCAGAAATCGCCCCCTCTGTGAGGGTCTCCCGTCCGGCTGCTTGGCCCTCAGCTGAGGCGGCGTGGCGATAGATTCCCCGCGCCCATTCCTGGTTGGCCGGCAACGCCAGGTCGGTATCCGGTTCGTTGTGAAACTCGGTGGGTGCGGCAAGAGTGCGCGGGCGCGTTTCGAGGGTGCGGTCTTGGGTTCTCGACGGGCTGGGCGATTTTTGCGTCATCGCCTCCAGCGATGCGCGAAAACGCGCCTCCTCCCGGGCGAACACGTCGGAGTGGTCGTGCAGGTCGAAGACCGCCGACATGAAGTTTTCCGGGCTGGCATTTTCGTCGAGTCGGCGCACCAGGTAGCCGACGGCCGCGTCGAACTCGTGGGAGTGCACGACGGGGGTGTACAGGATGAGTGGCCCGACGGTCTCTCGAACGGCGTCGGCCTGATCGGGGGCCATCCCCACCAGCATTTCAAAGTCGACGTGCTCGCGCACACCGCGCGAGGTCGCCAGAAGGTGTGAAAACGCGAGGTCAAACAGGTTGTGCCCGGCGACACCAATACGAATCGCCTTGGCCCGCTCCGGAGTGAGTGACCACTCCAACACCCTCTTGTAGTTGGTGTCTGATTCTTGCTTGCTGGGCAGAACCGCGACGGGCCAGTCGTGCAGGGCCGCATCGACCTGTTCCATTTGCAGGTTCGCGCCCTTCACCACCCGCACTTTCAGTTGCGCACCACCGGCGGCCACCCGGGCGATCGCGAATTTACTCAGTCGCTTCATCGCGTCCAGGGCTTCTGGCAAATACGCCTGCATCACAATGCCGCCGTAGTAGTTGCGCAGACTGTCACGGTCGAGCACGCGTTGGAAGACATCCAGGGTCATCTCAAGGTCGCGATACTCCTCCATGTCGAGGTTGATAAATGTCGGAGGGTTGGTTGCCGCCGCTTTTTCATAGAGCGGGACTAGTCGGTCCACCACCCGATCAACCGTGTGGTCGTAGCTCCACATCGACAGCTGGGCGACGACCGAAGAAACCTTCACGCTGACGTAGGTGACGTCGGGTCGCGCGATGAGTCGCTCAATACCCTCGAAGCGTTTATTCGCTTCAGCGGCACCGAGCACCGCCTCACCCAACAGGTTGATGTTGAGTTGGTCGCCGCGTTTTGTCAGGCGCTTGAGGGTTCTCTCCAGTGACGCATCGGAGGCGTCGATGATGAGGTGGCCGATCAGTGTCTTGAGCGCCTTACGCGCAATGGGGACCACAATCACGGGAAAGACGGGAGCGAACCAGGCGCCTAGCCTGAGCAGCGAGCGCAGCACTCCGGTGAGAAATGCGGGCGGGTTTTTCCCCAACTCGCGAAGGGCTCTGGCCGCAACGCGTAAATCTTCGGGGCGAAGCACCCGATCGACGAAACCGAGGGCGAACGCGGGGCCATCGGGATCTTTCAATAGGTCGGCCAAGCGTTGGGAACTGGCGTGGGGTTTTTTGTGCAGGACGGCGGCTCGATCAAGCCACGCTCCGACCAGTTCCACGCAGTCATCGGCGAGCGACTTTGCTCCGCGGACACCTTTGGTTGACGCTGCGGTTCGGGTGGGGCTATTCAGCGTGAGTGACATACCTCGAGGGTAGATGGTTGCCAGGCTTTTGGCATCACGACAGCCTGAGTGTGCTCGTACACTGTGGGGATGCCAGAACCTCTCCCCTCTTCGGCCGATGTGGTCGTAGTGGGCGGGGGTCACAACGGCCTCGCGGCAGCGGCCTACCTTGCCCAAGCCGGCTACGACGTCGTCGTTCTCGAGCGCGGATCGGTCGTCGGCGGAGCGGCCATTTCGGCCCAAGCATTTGACGGGGTCGACGCGCAACTATCGCGCTATTCGTATTTGGTGAGCCTGATGCCCGAGCGCATCCGCTCAGATCTCGCGCTGCCCATCCAGCTCATTCGCCGGCGCTACTCGTCGTACACCCCGGTTCCGGGAGAGACGACGGGCCTACTCATCGACGCAGAGGACGCCCAGCGCACGAAGGCATCGTTCGACGAGATCGGCGCCAGTTCGGACTATGACCGCTGGGTCGAGTTTTATCGGGATACGGAGATTCTCGCCCAGACGCTGTTTCCCACCATGACCGATCCTCTGCTGCGCGAATCGGAAGTGAAGTCGCTGCTGGAGACGCGCGGCCCGGGTCGGAGGCTGTGGGAGCGCTTTTTTGACACCCCTATTCGCCGGCTGGTCCATGAGACCTTCGAGCACGACATTGTGCGCGGCGTGGTCCTCACCGATGCGCTCATTGGGACATTTCCCGATTCAGACGATGACGCCTCGCTGGGAGCCTGTTTTCTCTACCACGTCATTGGTGGCGGCACGGGTGACTGGGATGTCCCCGTGGGTGGAATGGGAGCTGTCAGTGGAAGCCTGGAGCGTGCCGCGCGAAATGCCGGCGCGAAGATTGTGACCGATGCTGTGGTGAGCGCCATCACCGACGAACCCGCGGTGGAGTTCGACCACGGGGGCTCTTCGCACCGAATGGCCTCGCGACTGGTGGTCTCTGGGATCTCTCGCGACGACACCTGGCGACTCGCCGGTGTGGCGCCTCGTGCGTCGACGATCGAGGGCGCTCAGGTCAAAGTGAACCTTCTGCTGGCCAGACTGCCCCGGCTGAACAACCCCGATGTGAGCGCCGAAGAAGCTTTTGGGGGGACCTTTCACATCAACGAATCCGGCAGTCAGTTGGACGAGACCATCGCCCAGGCCCAGGCGGGAGAAATTCCCGAGCCGATCCCCTGTGAGGTGTATTGCCATTCGCTGAGCGACCGCAGCATCCTCGGCGAGGGCCTTCGGGAGAGTACGGCTCAGACCCTGACCGTCTTTGCCCTCAACGTGCCCCACCGGCTCATTGCCGAGAGTGATCCCGACTCGATCCGCGAGGAACTCCAGGAGCGCGTCCTTCGCTCACTGCAGAGTGTGCTGGCGGAGCCGCTCGAAGACTGCCTTCTTCGAGACGCCAACGGCCAGCTGTGTATCGAGACGAAGACGACGCTCGATCTGGAAAAAACACTGGGCCTGCCGGGGGGAAATATTTTTCACGAGCCACTCGGCTGGCCGTTTGTCCCCGATAGTGCCCCGCTGGATTCGCCCGCTGAGCGCTGGGGCGTGGACTCGGGCAGTGCCCACATCCTCCTCGCGGGCTCGAGTGCCCGGCGAGGAGGCGGAGTCAGCGCCATTGGTGGGCACAATGCCGCGATGGCGGCATTAGAACTTTTGGCCTGACCGACACCACAATGGCCGTCAGGCCGTCAGTTGGCGGTTAAAAGTCGTCCATGTCGAAGCCGTTCATTCCCAAGCCACCGAGTTCGCCACCGAGGCTCACGATCAGGGCCGTCCAGCCGACAATGGCCAACACGATGAGCACCAGCAGTGTCGCACTGACCGCGACGGCGACCTTGGCGGGGACGTTTGATCGTCCCACTTTGTTCGACCAGACCCAGGCAATGATTCCCATAATCAGGGCCGGAATTTGGGAGAAGAAGGAGAGGACGAGGGCGACAACACCGAGTGTCCTCCCGGGGTATTCGGCCCACTCCTCGGTACTGGGCGAGGAGGTGTGGTCGAGTTCTGCCTCACCATTGGTCTGTTCAGCCATCATGTTTCCCTTCACACACTGTTTGCCGGCGCGGGTTTACGCGGCGATACGCCCACGCTAACGGCCGCGTCAATGGGTGGACTGTGAGCACTCTGGTGGGTTCCTATGAAGTTTCTATGTTCACGGCTTTTCGCCCGGTGGCCCAAGATAGAGGGTATGCGCTTTGGAATTCTCACCAGCGGGGGCGACGCCCCCGGGTTAAACGCCGTCATCCGCGGAGCAGTGCTCGCCGGGGAGCGGACCGCCGGACACACGTTTGTGGGCTTTCGAAACGGCTGGCAGGGAGTGATCGAAGACGACACGATGCCGCTCAGTCGCCATCAGGTCAAGGGTATTAACAAACTCGGCGGAACCATCATCGGCACCAGCCGGACCAACCCCTACGACGGCGGAGGCGCCGCCCGGGTCACAGAAGTTCTCGCCAAAAACGACGTCGACGCCCTGATCGTTGTCGGCGGTGAAGGCAGCCTCGCCGGTGCACAAGAGCTCTACACGGACGGCCTGCCGATTATTGGGGTTCCAAAAACAATCGACAACGACCTGGGCGGCACCGACTACACCTTCGGCTTCGACACCGCAGTGGGTATCGCGACCGAAGCGATGGATCGGCTGCGCACCACCGGTGAGTCCCACTCTCGCTGCATGGTCGCCGAAGTGATGGGTCGCCACGTGGGTTGGATTGCCCTGCATTCGGGACTGGCTGTCGGAGCCCACCTCATCCTCATTCCCGAGCGCAAAACCTCGTTGGACGAAATCACCCACTTCGTCAAAAGCGCGTATGAGCGCGGACGGGCACCGCTCGTGGTCGTGGCCGAGGGTTTCCAGTTGGCCTCGATGGACACGGTTCACTCAGAGTTGGGCGTCGATGAAGCCGGCCGGCCGCGCTTGGGCGGAATTGGCACGCTGCTGGCTCCACTGATCGACGAGGCGACGGGAATTGAAACCCGGGCCACCACCCTCGGACACATCCAGCGCGGGGGAACCCCGAGTGCGTTTGATCGAGTACTGGCCACTCGCTTCGGGATGGCCGCCGTACACGCCGCCGAAGCCGGACAGTGGGGAAAAATGGTCTCCATGCGCGGAACCGACATCGTCGTCGTCGGCCTCGACGAGGCGGTGGGTTCACTCAAAGAAGTGCCACCAGAGCGCTACGACGAAGCCGCGCTCCTCTTCGGCTAGAGGGCCACAGGCCCACCCGGCCCCGCAGGGCAGAGTCGGGAATCAGCGTCCGGAGTGAGCGACCGGAGTGAGCGTCCGGAGTCAGTTGCGACCAGGCGTCATCAGTCGGCGTCGTCACTGATGAGCGCCCAGGTGACCAATCCAGCGACCGCCGCGAGTCCGACCGCTGCGCCGACCGCCCAGGCCACTGGGTGACGTGCGGCGGACTGCCGGGCCAGGCTGTAGCCCACCGAGGCCAGGTGTCCGGGGGCAAAGCGGCGCTCGAGGGTATCGAGGGACTCCCCGACGTGGTTTCTCGCCCGTTCGACCCGTCGCTGTTCGTGTTCAAGCGCCACGGCGAGACTTCCTCGACTTCGCGACTTTGTCGCCGCGAATTCGGGCGATGTCCTCGCGGACACTCGCGATTGTGCGCTCCGGCACCGGCGCTTTCGTGCGAGACAGCAGCGCCGCACCAATGGCCAACATCACGAGCGCCAGGACCAGCACGGCGCCCGCCACAATCAACACGGCCGCCCACGCCGGAACGACGAGGCTCAGCGCGAGAATGCCCGCCACCGCGAGCAGGGTGAGCACGACGCTCAGTAGCGAAATCGCCACCGCGATGAGACCCAGTCCAATGCCGGTTCCCTTGAGCTTGTAGAGGAGCTCGGCTTTCAGCAGGTCAATTTCGGCCCGAATGAGCTGAGCCAGCAGGTGCGGCAACTCCGTAATCAGCGCGAAGACTGAACGCTTCGACTCCCGGGAGGAATCCTGCTGGTGATCCGACACTTATTCTCCTGCGCCAGGTTTTTTCGGTCGACGCTCGCGCACCTGGTCGGCGAGTTTGCGCGTGGTCACCTCGACGCGCTCAACGACCTCCGGCGCGGCACCGCGGACGTAATCTTCAGCGCGCTGAACCTGGGTTCGCACCTGAGGGTTCGTCCAGAGCTTTTCCGCGCTGGCACGCAGCTGTTCGTAGCGCTCTCGTCCAGCGCGGGTGCCCAGGACATAGCCCAGTCCGAGCCCCACGAGGAACATCACTTTTGACTTCACAACACCACTTCCTTTTTTTGTATTCCCCAGACGGCATAAATACCGTCCGGCCCCAGGTTAACCCGAAAACGTTGGGTTCACCAGATGGTGACCCGCTTTTCGGGCTCCAACCAGAGCGGGCTGTCTGGACCCAGGTCGAACGCCTCGTAAAACTCGTCGAGGTTGCGCACGATTTGATTACACCGAAACTCTGCCGGCGAATGCGGGTCGATCTGGAGGAGCCTTTTTGCTTCCTCGTCCCGGGCGGCCAACCGCCACGACTGCGCCCAGGCAATGAAGAAACGCCTCGCCGCGCTCACGCCATCCACCACCGGCGGCGACTGCCCATCCAGCGACAACAGGTAGGCCTTCCAGGCAATGCCCAGACCCCCCAGGTCGCCGATGTTCTCGCCCAGGGTGAGCTCGCCGTTGACCCGGTGGCCCGGCAACTGGCGCGGCTCCAGCAGCGAATACTGCTCCACCAAGTCTCTGGTGAGCGAGTCGAAGCGCTCCCGATCTTCCGGTGTCCACCAGTCCGCCAGTCGGCCCTGACCGTCAAAGCGCGAGCCTTGATCGTCAAAGCCGTGACCGATTTCGTGGCCAATGACAGCGCCGATCGCGCCGTAATTGGCGGCGGCATCCCGCTCGGGATCAAAAAACGGATACTGCAGGATGGCGGCGGGAAAGACGATTTCGTTAAAGCCCGGGTTGTAGTAGGCATTCACCGTCTGGGGGGTCATGAACCATTCATCTCGGTCTAACGGGCGGCCCAGTTTGCCAAGCTCCCGCTGAAACTCGAATTCGGCGCTCGCCTCCAGGTTCCCAATCAGGTCATCGGCGGCAATGTGCAGTGCGGAATAGTCCCGCCACTTCTCCGGGTAACCGACCTTCGGGTTAAACGTCTCGAGCTTTTCCAGCGCCCGAGCTTTGGTGCCATCGGACATCCACTCCAAGTCGGTGATGCTCTGGCGGTAGGCCTCCATCAGGTAACCCACGAGCTCATCCATCTGGGCTTTCGCCTCGGGCGGGAAGTGTTTTTCGACGTAGAGCTTGCCGACCGCTTCACCCAACACCGATTCGACAAATCCCACACCGCGCTTCCAGCGCGCACGAAGCTCCGGCGTTCCACTGAGTGTCCGACCAAAGAACGCGAAGTGCGCGTCGACCAGATCCGCACTGAGGTAACCAGACAGCGAGCGAATCACCTGCCAGGACATCCAGTCGGCGAGGGCATCCGCGTCCAACTCCTGCCATAACTGCGGCCAGGCCTGAACGGCTGAGGGCTGTCGAAGCACCACTTCGTCGACCACCGAGGCCTCCACACCCAGCGTGCGAAGCCACGAATCGAGGTCAAAACCGGCGGTCATCGACCGCCACGAGTCCAAGCTCGTGAGGTTGTAAGTCGCCACAGCGTCCCGGCAGCGCACCTGATCCCAGTGGGTCGAGGCGATCCGGGTTTCGACATCCATCACACGCCCGGCAAACCGTGTGGGCTCTGCAAGCCCCAGGATGCCCGCAACACTCTCGAGGTGCGACACAAACGCCTCGCGCAGTGGGCCGAACTGCTCTTCGCGGTAGTAGGACTCATCGGGCAGGGTGATTCCCCCCTGTTCGACAAAAGCGATGTAGCGCTCGGGGTTTCCGGGATCGTTATCGATAAACATCTGCCACAGCCCCCCGACACCTCGGCGTTCGTGCTGGGCCATCACGCGAATGAGTTCCGCTTTATCGCCGCGAGCGCGGTCGATGGTCTGCAGTCGCTCGTGTATCGGTTGATGCCCCCTGGCCTCCACCGCCTCTTCGTCCATAAAACTCGTGTAGGCGTCGCCGACGGCACGCTCGAGGGTGCCCTCGGGTGCGCTCTGAGCCTGCTCGATGATGGCGCGGACGTTGCGCTCGGCCCGTTCCGCCAAAATGCTAAACGCCCCGTACATCGACTTGTCCGCCGGAATGGGGTGGGCCTCGAGCCAGCGTTCGTTGACGTGTCGAAACAGATCCTCGCCGGGGCCGATCTCCGGGTGTAATCCGGCGAGTTCGAGACCACTGGCCTCCGAAACACTAAACGGGGAAGAAGACTGGGTATTCACCCCGCACAGCTTACGTCCCACGCCTTGTAGGCCGCTGGGCCAACGAGCATCACCGTGCACCAGAACACACCGGGGGCGAGTCGGCGTGCCCGGTGTCTATCGCTGGTCCCGGTAGCGTGGGTCGGTGCCCTCACGCCCCCTCGACCGCAGAATTTTTGCGCTGGCCTGGCCCGCGCTCGGTGCGCTCATTGCCGAGCCGCTTTTTTTGCTCACCGATACCGCCATGGTCGGACATTTGGGTGGTGAGGCGCTCGCCTCTTTGGGTCTCGCCGGAATCATTTTGCAGACACTGGTGGGTCTCCTGATTTTTCTCGCCTACGCGACCACCCCGTTCGTGGCGAGGCGTTTGGGCGCCGGCGATGAACAGGGGGCACTCGCTGCGGGTGTCGACGGTGTGTGGCTCGCCGTCGTCCTCGGGGTCGTCGTCGCAACAGTCGGTCTGCTCTCTGGACCCACACTCGTGTCCTGGTTTGGCGCAGACGCCATGGTCAGCCAGGGCGCCACGGATTACCTCGGCATTTCGTGGTGGGGTTTGCCCGGCATGTTGGTCGTGCTGGCGGCGACCGGTGTCCTGCGGGGGTTACAAGACACCCTCACCCCGCTGATGGTGGCCCTCGTCGGCTTCAGCGCCAATGCCGCCCTGAACGCCGTCCTCATTTACGGCCTCGGCCTCGGCTTGATCGGCTCGGCCTGGGGCACGGTCATCGCGCAATGGGCGATGGCGCTGTGGCTCACGGGTGTCGTCATCTCCCGAGCACACCGCGTCGGGGCGAGCCTTCGACCGGGTAGCGCCGGGGTGCTCCGAGCCGCGCAACTGGGCGGGTGGTTATTTATTCGCACGATGAGCCTGCGGGTAGCCTTCGTCGGCGCGACCGTGGTCGCTACGGGGCTCGGAACAGACCAACTCGCCGCGTGGCACGTGGCCTTCACCGTCTTTACCCTGATCGCCCTGGCGTTGGATTCTCTGGCGATCGCCTCCCAAGCGCTCGTCGGCCACCAACTGGGCGCGGGTGATCCGGTCTCGACCCGGCAGGTGGTGTCTCGAACGACCTGGTGGGGTCTGTGGGGCGGCGTCGCACTCGGGGTTCTTCTGGCCGCAAGCGCCCCCGTGCTGCCGCTGATTGTGACCTCCGATTCCACCGTCCAGGCCCTCCTGGTTCCCACCCTGCTCGTGCTCGCACTGGCGATGCCGCTCGGGGGTTACGTGTTTGTCCTCGACGGGGTGTTGATGGGAGCCGGTGACGGCCGCTACCTGGCGATCACCGGGGTGTTAAACGCCCTGGTCGTTCTTCCCCTGTTTGGCCTCACCCTCTCCATCGCCGACCTCGCAAGCCCCGCGTGGGTCGGTTTGGCGGCCCTCCAAGCCAGTGTGGGTATTGGCTATTTGGGGGCCAGAGCGCTCACCCTCGGACTGCGTGTGCGAGGCGATCGTTGGATGGTCTCGGGTGAGCGCGCGTAGGCCGCCGAGCCTCGCCCTCCGCCGCCGACGGCTGGGGGTGTATTGGATTTTCGCCATCAACGGCATCGCCTTTGCCACCTGGATGGCCAGAGTCCCGGGGCTTCGAGACAACCTCGCAATCAGCACCGCCGAAGTGGGACTGTTCCTCTTGGGTGGCGCGGTGGGCGCGTTGAGCGGACTGGCGCTGTCCTCGCACATCATCGCGTGGCTCGGCAGTAGGCGGACAATTGCCTGGTTCGCCCTGCTGTCCCTGGTCGCAATCGGCGGGGTGGGAGTACTCAGTGCAATCTGGCCCTCACTCGCGCTCGCCATGGCCGCGATGTTCGTCTTCGGGGTAGGAGCGAGCGTCACCGACGTGGCAATGAACGTGGAGGGGGCCGAAGTCGAGCGAGACCTCGAGCGAAACATCATGCCGTGGTTTCACGCCCTGTTTTCCTTGGGGACCGCGGTCGGCGGCGGGCTGGCCGCCGTCGCCAGCTCGCTATCGATTGGAGTGGAATACCACTTCGTGGCGGTCGCCCTGGTCCTCGTGGGACCCGTGATGTACAGCGTGCGCCTCATGGGCCACACCAATTCGGGGGCAGACACCGAAGACACTGACCCCGACCAGAGGGGGCTAAAAAGTCGCCTCTCGGTCTGGGCCGAAGGGCGGACCCTTCTCATCGGTGTGGTCGCCCTCAGCATGGCATTTGCCGAAGGCTCCGCCAACGACTGGCTGGCGTTAGCGATGGTCGATGATCGCGGTTACACCAACGCGGAGGGCGCGCTGTGGTTTGTGCTCTTCACCGGCTCGATGACGCTGGGCCGATTTTTGGGTGTTCCACTGCTCGATCGCTTTGGCCGAGTGCCCATTTTGGCCGGAAGCGGCCTCGCGGCACTGCTGGGTTTAGCCACGGTGATCACTCTCGATGGCCTCGTGGTGGGAGTAATGGCCACCATCGCCTGGGGGGTGGGTAGTGCGCTCGGGTTCCCCGTCGCAATGTCCGCGGCGGCCGATGACCCACAACGCGGTGCCGCCCGGGTGAGTGCGGTGGCGACCATCGCCTACGGCGCCTTTTTGGTCGGTCCGCCACTGATCGGTGGTCTCGCCGAAGCCACTGGAATCCTCACTGCGTTGTGGGTGGTCGCCGCCGTCATCGCCTTGGGCCTCCTGGCGACACCGGCAACACGGAAGCCCAGCGCCTAAACTCAGGCAGGTGAGAGTGCTCGTCGCCACCTGCAGTGTGGATTACGCCGGTCGGCTCCACGCCCACCTCCCGCTCGCCACCAGGCTCATCATCGCCAAAAAAGACGGCAGTGTGCTCATCCACTCCGATGGCGGCAGTTATAAACCGCTCAATTGGATGGCACCACCCTGTGACGTGAGTGTCATCACCCCCGATGCGGATCAGCTGGCTGCCGGGGTGAGCGAAGTGTGGCGGGTGACCCACCAGAAAACGGCAGACCTACTGATCCTCAGCATTCACGCCATCCACACCGAAGTGGAACACGACTTGGGTGAGGATCCGGGCCTGGTCAAACAGGGGGTTGAGGCGGACCTGCAGCGCCTGGTCGCACAACAGTTGGAGGTCATCGGTCAGGGCCTGGAGCTCGTGCGGCGAGAGTTTCCGACCGCGATTGGACCCGTCGACGTGCTCGCTCGGGCGCCAGAGGGGGGAACGGTCGCGATTGAAATCAAACGTCGCGGCGATATCGACGGGGTGGAACAGCTGACGCGCTATCTGGAACTGCTCCGACGAGACCCCCACCTGCGTCCCGTCCGGGGCGTCTTTGCCGCCCAAGAAATCAGCCCGCAAGCCAAAACCCTCGCCGCCGACCGCGACATCGACTGCGTGGTGTTGGACTACCAGGCCCTACAGGAGACCGACATTCCCGAAAACCGGCTGTTCTAGCCGGAGTCCACAGCGGCGACTGGGTACGCTCAATCTGTGAGTGACTACGACACCATCCTGTTAGACCTCGATGGCACCCTGATCGATAGCGCTCCGGGCATCACCCAATCGATTGCCCACACGCTGCGCACCATGGGTCGACCCGTGCCGCCCATGTCAGAGCTCCTGCACTGGGTCGGACCCCCACTCCCGCAATCTTTTTCCCGCCTGGCCGGACTCGATCCGCGTGGCGTCGACGAAGCCATCGAGATTTATCGACAGCAGTACCTGAACGTTGGTGCCTACGATTCAAGACTCTTTGACGGCACCGGTGCGCTGCTTCGCGACCTCAAAGATCAGGGCCGCCACCTGGCACTCGCGACATCAAAACCCTGGACCCCCGCGGTGTTGATGCTCGAGCACTTCACCCTCGTTCCCTTCTTTGACGTGATCGCCACCGCAGCTGACGATGAAAGCCGCGGGGCGAAACACGAGGTGATTGAAGATGCCCTCGCCGGGCTTCGCGAAAAAGGACTGCCGACCGACTCCATGGTGATGGTCGGCGATCGAATCCACGACGTGGAGGGAGCGCGCAGCCACGGGATGGATACGGCGATCGTGCAGTGGGGGTATGGCACCCCAGAAGAGTGGGATACCGCTCGCCACCAGATTTCTACGCCGCGCCAACTGCGCCAATTGCTCGGTTTGCCCGCGCAGTTCGAACACACAGTCGGGTGATGAAGCCCCCCTCCAGGCCCGCCAACTAGCATCGGGCCATGCCACCCAACTGGGACGACCTGGACGATCTTCCCCTTCGGTTTGTCGTGCCCGAGGGGTGGCGCACTCCCGCGCCGCAGTGGATCTCGCTCCACCAGGGATTCATGCCGCCGCCCGACTGGCAGCCCTACCCTGACGCGCCGGCTATTCCCGAGAACTGGCCGTGGTGGGAAGAAAACGGCTCCTCCTGGTACACCTTCTTTCGCTACCACGCACCGCCGCCCAGCCGGGAGCTCGGCTGGTGGTTTGCCCTCGGGGCGGCCGGGCTCTTCACCCTCACGGTCTCCCCTTTTGCCCTCGGCTTTCCCACCGCGTTCATCCCCGGGGGTCTGGCCCTCGTGGCCCTGGTCCTGGGGCTTCGAGGAATTGTGAACACCCTGCGAAAGAGCACCCACTGGGTGGGCAACGATCCGATGGATCGGGTGCGCAGGTGGTCGGATGAGAGGCGAGAGGCTTTTTTTGACCGCGCCTACGACCGGCACCGACGCACCAGCAGCGATGAGCAACCCCGGCCCGAATTTGAGGCGGCTATGCAGCGGCGGTGGTGGCGCGAAACCTCCGCAAGCGAAGAGAGTTCGTGACCACAAACACCGACGAGAACGCCATTGCTGCACCGGCGATGAGGGGGTTTAATACCCCTCCCACAGCCAACGGGATCGCGACGACGTTGTAGGCAAAGGCCCAAAACAGGTTCCCCCGAATGGTCCCCAGTGTTTTACTCGCCAGGGCCAGCGCGGTCGGCACCTGTTCGATATCACCCCGGGTGATGGTGATATCCCCGGCCGACATCGCTTGGTCGGTTCCACTCCCCAGTGCGATTCCCACATTCGCCGTCGCGAGCGCGGGGGCATCGTTGATGCCATCGCCGACCATGGCGACCCGGTGCCCTTCGTCTTGCAGGGCGGTGACCGCCTGCACTTTCCCCTCCGGACTCACCCCCGCGATGACGCGGTCAATTCCTAGCTGACCGGCGACGTGCTCGGCCGGCCCCTGGCTATCGCCGGTGAGCAAGACCACCTGCAGGCCCCGGTTGTGAAGCGCGGTAATAGTCGCCTGGGCCTGCACTTTGGGCTCATCGGAGAGGTAGACCCCACCCCAGAGTTCGCCGTCGACGGCCAGCCACACGGCGGTGTAGGCATCGAGGCGCTCGTCGTAAAAAGCCTCCGCGAGCTCGTCGGGAACGACCAGCTCTCCTGCGGCTAACCACGATGAGCGTCCCACCTGGACGCTGTGGCCATCAATGGTGCCACTCACCCCGAAGCCCGCGTCCGCAGCGGCCTGTTCGACCGACACCACGGTGGCCGCAGGCGCGTGGGCGACGAGGGCCTGGGCGATGGGGTGGCTGGAGGTCGACTCCACACTCACGAGATACGACCAAAAGTCGTCGCGTCGCGCGTGCCAGACGACACTGTGGCTGACGCTCATCGAGCCGGTCGTGAGCGTTCCGGTTTTATCGAGAACCACCGTGTCGACGTGACGGCTCGCCTCCAAGGCTTCAGGCCCGGAGAGCAAGATGCCCAACTCCGCGCCGCGACCGGTTCCCGCGAGCAGCGCGGTCGGTGTCGCAAGCCCGAGCGCGCAGGGACAGGCGATAATCAGTGTCGCCACGGCGGCCCGGAACGCCCACTCCGCTGACGGGCCAAAAACCAACCAGCCGATCAGGGTGAGGATGGATAAGACAATGACGATGGGAACAAACACGCCAGAGATTTGATCGGCCAAGCGCTGGGCGCGCGCTTTACCGTTTTGCGCCCGCTCCACAATCGTCGCCATTCGAGCCAGGTGTGTATCCGCACCCACCCGGGTGGCCTCCATCACTAAGCGCCCGTGCGCATTAATGGTGCCGCCGATGACACTCGCCCCGGGCTGCACTTCGACCGGCACGGACTCACCGGTGACCAAAGACTGGTCGACCGCGGACGAACCCTCGACAACGGTGCCGTCCGTGGGAATCCGGTCTCCTGGCCGCACCACACAGCGCGAGCCGACCGCGAGTTGATCGATCGGAACGACCGTCTCAATATCGATGCTTCCCTCGGGTCCGGGGACCTCGCGCAGGACCCTCGCTTCGGCCACCCCGGCTTCGAGCAGCGACGCCAACGCTTTACCGGCGTCTCGTTTGGCCCGGGTTTCCAGGTATCGGCCCAGCAGGATGAAGGTGGTCACCGCGGCGGCCACTTCTAAATAGATTTCGTTGCCGATTTGGTCCGGTGGGGCGAAAAGGTGCATCGACATGGTCATGCCGATTTCGCCCGCACCCCCGAGAATCAGGGCGTAGAGAGACCAGAAGCTCGCCGCGAGCACCCCAATCGACACCAGGGTGTCCATGGTCGCTTGGCCGTGTTTTGCGTTGACCCAGGCAGAGCGGTGAAATGGCCAGGCTCCCCAGGTGGCAACCGGCGCGGCCAGAGCCAAGACAACCCACTGCCAGCCGGGAAACTGCACCGGGGGCACCATGCTGAGGACGACAACGGGCAGGGTGAATATCGAGGAAATCAGCACCCGGCGGCGCAGCGCGGCGACCTTATCGGGCTTGGGTGGACTCTCTGCGCTGTGCGCACGCGCCTTGTAACCGGATTTTTCGACCTGTTCGACCAGGGCCGACACGTCGGGTTCACTCGCCCAGATAGTGGCTTTTTCGGTGGCGTAGTTGACCGTGGCGGTCACACCGGGGACGTTGTTGAGCCCTTTTTCGACCCGTTGCGCGCAGGACGCACAGGTCATGCCGTCAATATCTAATTGGATGGAGTGGCTGGAGTCTGGAGTAGTGAGACTCACGAGTTCTCCGTGACCGCCTCAAGGGTGTAGCCCTCGGTGGCGACCGCTTGAGCGACGTCTGCCAACAGGTCCCCGCCAGAGTGGGTGACCCGCACCGTCGAGCGACCCGTCGGGTCCAAATCGACGTCTACCGATTCGACACCACCCAGGGCCCCTACCGCGCCGGAGACACTACCCACGCAGTGATCACAGGTCATTCCCGATACTTCAACGACAAGGGTGCTCATAGTGTTCTCCT
Source organism: Pontimonas sp. (assembly GCF_031581085.1). Lineage (NCBI taxonomy): Bacteria > Bacillati > Actinomycetota > Actinomycetes > Micrococcales > Microbacteriaceae > Pontimonas > Pontimonas sp. Next base: position 18,944 of record NZ_JAVLBO010000007.1, on the reverse strand, counting down.
TTACCCCGTGATGACCTGCTGCGTCTCGCGCGTAAACGTGAGCGCAGCACTGACCGTGTCTTATTTTTCTATGTCTTATTGTGCCAACAGCGACCCCGCCCACAGTATTCCCGGCGGCGACTCGCAGCCACACAGAACAAGCCAGTGTCGCCTTTTGACTCCCACCCCTCATTTCCCTGGGTGTTAATTACCGTGGGCGTTGATGCCACTCACAGCCAGTCGTTCCACCATGGGGACATGTCCCAGACGATGACCCCCGCCCGTGATCAAGGGCCGGGAGAACCCCGGCCAGAAGAACCTGTCGAACCGGGCCGGCTGCTTTCGGGGGCGGTGGTCCTCGAATCTGTCCGATCCTCTCTGGTCTGCTCCAGTGACGACACCGTCGACGTGCGATCACCCCTCACCGGTGAGGTCTGGCTTTCGCTACCCCAATCGACCCCCGCGGACGTGCGGGAAGCGGCCGCGAGGGCGCGGGCCGCGCAGCGCGAGTGGGCAGCCCGTCCTCTGCACGAGCGCACCAGGGTCGCCAGGCGCCTTCACGCGCTGATTCTTGACCAGGCAGAAGACATTGCGGACATCATCGGGATGGAGACGGGGAAGGCCAGACGCAGCGCCATCGAAGAAGTCTCCGATGTGGCCATGACCGCGCTCTATTACGCGAAAAATGCCAAGCGCCACCTCGGTCCGCACCGACGAAAAGCCGGTTTTCCGCTCCTGACCCACACGGTGGAACAGTCTGTTCCCAAAGGCCTGGTGGGAATGATTACGCCGTGGAATTACCCGCTCACGATCCCCGTTTCCGACGCCATTGCCGCCCTGCTCGCGGGTAATGCCGTCGTGATTAAGCCCGACACCCAGACGACTCTCAGTGCACTGTGGGGAATCGAGCTCGCCGTGGAGGCGGGACTCCCCAGAGACCTTTTTCTCGCCGTGACGGGAAACCCCGCCGAGATTGGCGAGGCGCTCATTACCGAATCCGACTACGTCGCCTTCACCGGTTCAACGGCCACCGGCACGCTCGTGGCGACCGAGTGCGCCAAACGCCTGATCGGCTGCAGTGCGGAACTGGGCGGGAAAAATCCCATGATTGTCTTGCCCGACGCCCCGCTCGACCGGGCGGCGAACAGTATCGTCCAATCCGCGTTTTCTAACGCCGGCCAGCTGTGTATGAGTATCGAGCGCATTTACGTCCACCGCGACGTGTTCGACGACTTTCTCCACCGCGCCATGGAGACCATCAACTCCCTCACCCTGGGTGTGGGGCTCCACTACGAGTTTGACGTCGGTTCGCTCATCTCGCAGGAACAGCTGGAGCGCGTCCGCGCTCACCTCGACGACGCCGTAGACCGCGGGGCCACGGTGCACGTGGGCGGAAATCACCGTCCAGACATTGGCCCCTACGTGTTTGAGCCCACGCTGCTCACCGGTGTTGATGAGTCGATGGCGCTGTGCCGGGAGGAAACCTTCGGCCCCGTCATTGCCCTCTACCCGGTGGACTCGGATGCAGAAGCGGTGGCCCGGGCAAACGATTCCGACTACGGCTTAAACGCGAGCGTGTGGGGCCAAGTCTCAAGAGCTACTCCCGTCGCCCACCAGATCGAAGCCGGCAGTGTCAACATCAATGAAGGCTTCACCGCCACCTGGACTTCTCACGACGCCCCAATGGGCGGATTTAAACGCTCGGGACTTGGTCGTCGACACGGCCGCGAAGGCATCACCCGTTTCACCGAGTCTCGCACGGTGTCCACCCAGCGCCTGATGAATATCGACCGTCCGGAGACGATGAGCAATAGAGACTTTGCGAAGCTCATGATCCGAGGCCTCCGCCTGCTTCGACGCTTACCGTAATCCCCCTATCTCACCTTTAGTTCGACTAAAGGTGAGATAGGAGGCTTTACCTCCCACTTAGAGGCACACATAAACCACTAGGTGGGCCAAGAGGGGTGAGGCCTCAGAATAAGTATCCCGAAGGGTATGTTCACTTGTGCGCGAGGGGGGACTTGAACCCCCACGCCCTTGCGGGCACTGGCACCTGAAGCCAGCGCGTCTGCCAATTCCGCCACTCGCGCGTGAGGCCAACCGCCGTGGTTGACAGGCTGAGAGTAGCACAGGGCACCGGTGTCACACCGGGCCGGCCAACGGGCTCGCCACCGGTCCGACTCCCACAAATTGTTCCCCCCAGCGGGCTACCATCGAGGGCACACCACCGCGTCCGGAGGAATCATGGGTTTTCTCGACAGTTTTGAGCGCTCCGTTGAGCGCGCTGTCGGAGGGGCTTTTGCGAAAACGTTCAAGAGTGGGGTTCACCCGCTAGAAATTGCCTCCGCGCTGAAGCGCGAGATGGACTCCCAAGCGGTGATTGTGAACCCGCAGCGGATGCTGGTGCCCCGGGACTATTTCGTCTCCCTGTCTGAGGCCGACTATGAGCGACTCGACGCATTGGGAGCATCGCTTCGCGATGAACTCGCCACTGAACTCCACCACCACCAGGACCAGCAGGGCTACTACGCGACCGGTGCTCCCCGGGTGTCGTTGCGCATCGACCGCGCTCTCGGTGAGGGAATGGTCACCGCGAGCGCGGTGGTCTCCAAAGAACCCCTGGTGTGGATTCCCGTTCTCGACGTCGACGGTGTGCGCTACCCGCTCGTGAAGAGAAAAACCCTGGTGGGTCGGGGCAGTGAGGCCGATATTTCCCTGAATGCCCGCGGAGTCTCCCGCCTGCACTGCGAAATTCGCTGGAGTGGAAAAAGTGCCGAAGTGGTGGATTTGGGCTCCACCAATGGCACCGAGGTCGATGATGTGAAGGTCAGCCATCACCTGCTTCCCGACCGTTGCATCCTCGGGGTCGGCCAGGCGCGTATTGTGGTGGCAGTGGTTCCCCAGCTTCAAAAGGAATATCAAGGCCTCGTAGAGTCCGGGCGGGGCCCTCAGTCGGAGGATGCACCGTGAGTCAATTGACGCTCTTTGTCCTTCAACTGGCCTTCCTCGGTCTGCTGTGGGCGTTCATCTTCGCCATTGTCTACGCGCTGCGCACCGATCTCTTCGGACCGCCAATGCGCCGCAACGAACCGACCAGTCCTCAGCGTGTGCGCCAAGAGGCCCAACCGGACACCCAGCCCACTCCGACCACACCCAGCGGTGTCGCCACCAGCCTGGTGGTCACCTCGGGGCCCAAGGAGGGCCTCGAAATACCCCTCGATAAAGAAGAGCAGTTCACGATCGGCCGCTCGGCCGAATCGAGCCTCGTGATTCGGGATGATTTCACCTCCACCCACCACGCGCGCCTGATGCTGTGGAACGAGCAGTGGATGGTCCAAGACCTCGATTCCACAAACGGCACCCTGCTCTCGGGCAAACGGGTGAGCATTCCCACGCCAATTCCCCTGGATACGCCCATCCAGGTGGGCGAAACCACGTTCGAGCTGCGGCGGTAACCCCCGGTGGTCACTCCCGTCCTCAGTGCTGCGTCCTCCCACGTGGGAAAGGTCCGCGCGAGCAACCAAGATTCTGGTTCCGTGGGCAACCACCTGTTCGTGGTCGCCGACGGCATGGGCGGTCACGCCGGGGGTGATGTCGCAAGCGCCATCGCGGTAAAACACCTGGTCGGGATCGATCACTCCTACGACAGCACCGACGAGGCCCGCGAAGAGCTCTATCGCGGGATTATCGACGCGGGCGGCAAATTGACCCAAGCCGTCGCCGAACACCCCGAACTGACCGGCATGGGAACCACGGTCAGCGCGATGATTCGAGTCGGCCACCAAATGGTCATCGCCCATATCGGTGACTCACGGATTTACCGCCTGCGCGATGGCACTCTCGAGCAGATCACCTCGGACCACACTTTCGTTCAACGCCTGGTCGACACGGGGCGAATTACCCCCGAGGAAGCTGCCGTGCACCCCCGGCGAAGCGTCCTGATGCGGGTACTGGGTGACGTGGATGTCGACCCCGAAATCGATACCCACATCGTCGATACTGCGCCCGGGGATCGCTGGCTACTCTGCTCGGACGGTCTCAGCGGATACGTCTCTGAGCGAGAAATGGCCGAAATGCTGATCAGCATCGACGATCCGCAGGAAGCTGTCGACAAACTCATCCTCGCGAGCCTCGCCGAGGGTGCACCCGACAACGTCACCGTGGTGATCGCCCACATCGAAGAGGGCCTCGAGCACTCACCCCCGGCGGAGCCCCACGTGGTGGGCTCGGCGTCCGAGCCGCTCACCTACGAAACAGGTCCGGTCACCCGGGTTCAACGCCTCCCGGCGCTACTACTCCACCCCCTGCGCGCGCAGCCCATCGCCGATGAGCACTTCGAACCCGAAGAGGGCTACCTCGACGAGCTCATCGAAGAGGACCGTAAACGCCTGCGGCGCCGACGTATCGTCTGGTCGATCGGGGTGGTGCTCGTGGTGGCCGCTATCGTCTGGGGGGTCATCGCCAGCTACCAGTGGACCCAAACCAAATACTTTGTCGGAGCCGATGACGGGGTCGTCGTGATCTACCAGGGCGTCCAACAAAACGTCGGGCCCTTTAGCCTCTCGAGTACCTTTGAAGAAACCGACATTGTGGTGGACGAGCTGCCGCTGTTCATCCAAGACAGCGTGCAGGACACCCTGCCGGCCGACAGCTTGGATGAAGCCCGCGACATTGTGGAGCGGCTGACCCGTGACTAGCCAGGCGTCGCTTCCTCCCCTCGCGCCCGTCACCGGGCGCGTGGTGTTGAAAGTGCGGGTTCCCAAACGGCTTCGAAACTTAGAGCTGCTGCTGATCCTTTTTGCCCTCGGCTTGAGCGCCGTCGCCATGTCGCTGGTGCAGTTTGGCGCCCAGGGGGGACTAGACCTCCGAGTCTTGAGCTACGTCGGTCTCCTGGCCGTCCTGGTCCTGCTGGTCCACCTCGCGGTGCGCTGGTTGGCAGCCGACGCGGACCCGTTTGTTGTGCCGATTGCCACGATGCTCAACGGCCTCGGCATCACCATGATCCACCGCTTAGATATTGCCGAGGGTCTTGTCGGGTGGCAAGCAGCCGGTATTCGACAAATTGCCTGGAGTGCGGTCGCGCTCGTCGCGGTGGTGCTGGTACTGCTGATTGTGAGAAACCACCGGGTCTTGCAGCGCTACCGCTACTTGGCGATGCTCGCCGGGGTCGCGCTACTGGTGTTACCCCTGCTACCCGGTATCGGTCGCACCGTCAACGGGGCCACCCTGTGGGTGCAGTTGGGTGGGGTGTCGTTCCAGCCGGGTGAGGTGGCAAAAATTGCGCTGGCGATTTTCTTTGCCGGCTATTTACTGACCGCGAAAGATTCGCTTCGAGTCGTGGGCAAAAAGTTTCTGGGTGTGCGCTGGCCGCGTCTTCGAGACCTCGGACCGATCGTCCTGATCTGGTCGCTCTCGATGGGGGTTCTCATTTTTCAACGAGACCTCGGCACCTCGCTGCTCTACTTTGGCCTCTTCGTGGTGATGATGTTTATCGCGACCGAGCGGGTGATGTGGATCGTGCTGGGCGGTGGGCTCTTTCTCACCGGTGCCGCCATTGTGGGCAGCCAAATCGGCTACGTCCAGGGCCGCGTATCGGGCTGGTTGAACTCCTTCAACCAAGAGGTCTATGACGCGGTAGGGGGAAGCTACCAGCTCGTTCAGGGCCTCTTTGGCTTCGCCGAAGGCGGCTTTATCGGCCAAGGCTTGGGCCAGGGCCAACCCGACCTCGTTCCGCTGGCGAAAAGCGACTACATCGTCGCGGCCCTCGGCGAAGAGTTGGGGTTGATCGGGGTGTTCGCCATCCTCGCGCTGTATTTGCTTTTGGTCAGTCGGGGTTTTCGGGTCGGCTATTTGGGCACCGAAGATTTCGGTCGACTTCTCGCCTCGGGACTCGCGTTCGTCATCGCCTTGCAGGTGTTTGTGGTCATCGGCGGGCTCACCCGAATCATCCCGGTCACCGGACTGACGACACCGTTTCTCGCCGCCGGAGGCTCCTCGCTGGTGGCCAACTGGATGATTGTGGCGCTCATTTTGCGCCTGAGCGATGACGCGACAACCAGGGAGCGCCAACTCTCCGGGGGTGGCTCATGATTCGCTCACTGCGCCTGACCGGCACAGCCGTGGTGGTGTTGTTCATCGCACTCTTTGTTTCCACTTCGGTCGTCCACGTTCTGGCCGCCCCGGCGCTGACCAACGACGACCGAAACGTGCGAAACCTCTTTGAGAGTTTCGCGGCGGAGCGGGGACCCATTTTTGCCGGAAACGAACTGGTGGCGCGTTCGACGCCGGTCGATACGCAGTACGGCTACCTGCGCGACTACCCACACCCCGAGCTCTATGCACCCGTCGTGGGGTATTACACGCTCACCCAGGGAAACGCCGGAATCGAAAGCGAGCTGAATCCGTTTCTCACCGGTCAGTCCAACGAGCAGTTTCTCGATCAGTTGAACTCACTGGTCACCGGGACGACACCCAGTGGTGCCACGGTCGTGCTGAGCCTCGACCACGAACTCCAACGAGTCGCCTTTGACGCCCTCGCGGGTCGAAGCGGTTCGGTCGTGGCGATCGAACCCTCCACCGGGCGTATCCTCGCCATGGTCTCCACCCCCTCATTCGATCCCAACCTGTTGGCCTCCCACGCCACAGCCGATGTCTTGGAGACTTACCGCGCGTTGGAAGCAGACGACAACCAGCCTCTGGCCAATAAAGCCATCGCGGGAGATCAGTATTTCCCGGGCAGCGTCTTCAAAGTGTTAGTCACCGCCGCGGCGCTGGAATCCCAATCGTTCGTCTCCGGCAGCCAGTTTGACAACCCGCCGGAGCTCGAACTGCCGCTTTCGACCAACATTGTGACCAACTCCGGGGGGCGTTTATGTGGACCCGAAGAGGAAGTGAGTCTCGAAGACGCGCTCATCCAGTCCTGCAACATTCCGTTCGCCGAACTGGGTCTCGCCCTCGGAGAGGGCACAATCGGCTCTATGGCAGATGACTTCGGGTTCGAAGCAACACTGGAAATCCCGATGCCCGTCACCCCTTCTCGCTACCCCCGCGGGATGGATCAGGCCCAACTGATGCTCTCCTCGTTTGGCCAATACGACGTACGGGTGACCCCGCTGCAGGTGGCGATGATGAGTGCGGCCATCGCCAACGAGGGTGAATTGATGACCCCCCAGATTGTCGACACCGTCTTGGCCGACGACCTCGAAGTCTTACGAGAAACGGAGCCGTCGGTGTATTCCACCCCGCTGTCTGGGCGCACCGCGAGAGAGCTCGAGCGGATGCTCATCCGCTCGGTCGACGACGGTGTCGCCGGTGCCGCCGCACTCCCCGGTGTCGATGTGGCCGGGAAAACGGGCACCGCGGAAACCGGCATCGGTGACGGCCGGTCGTTCTGGTTTACCGGCTTTACCCCGGCCGACCAGGGCGATATTGCCGTGGCCGTCGTCGTCGAGGGCGAAGCCGCCGATGGCACCGGCAACTCGGTCGCGGGCCCCATCGCGCGCGCCGTACTCAGTGAGGCGGTGAACAGATGAGGCCCAGTACCGGCCAGGTCTATGGCGAGCGCTACGAACTGATTTCTCGCATCGCCATTGGCGGAATGGGCGAAGTGTGGAAAGCCACCGACACCGTCATCGGTCGCACCGTGGCGATCAAGATCCTCAAAGAGGAGTATTTCGGCGACCCCGGTTTCCGCGAGCGCTTCCGCGCCGAGGCCCGACACGCAGCGCTTGTCAACCACGAAGGAATCGCCAACGTCTTCGACTACGGCGAAGAGGAGGGTAACGCCTACCTGGTGATGGAAATGGTGCCCGGTGAGGCACTCTCCACCATTTTGGAGCGAGAGAAAGTCTTGGCCCCCGAGCGGGTCCTCTCCATCGTGCAGCAAACGGCACTCGCCCTCCATCAGGCCCATCAGGCGGGGTTGGTCCACCGCGACGTCAAACCCGGCAACCTGTTAATCACCCCCGATGGGACGGTGAAAATCACCGACTTTGGTATCGCCCGGGTGACCGACCAGGTTCCGCTCACGGCGACCGGCCAGGTCATGGGCACCGTCCAATACTTGGCTCCCGAGCAGGCCAGTGGGAAACCCGCATCCCCGTCGACCGACATTTACTCTCTCGGCATTGTCGCCTACGAAGCACTCTCTGGTCGGCGACCCTTCCGCGGTGAATCCCAAGTGTCGATCGCCATGGCGCACATCAAAGAAGCACCCCCCGAGCTGCCGGGGACGATCCCCGACGCCGTGCGCGCCCTGGTGATGTCGTGCATCGCGAAGAAACCAGAGGGCCGGCCAGAAACCGCCGAATCGCTGGCCAAAGCGGCCAGGGCCCTCGAGCGCGGTCACGTCGATGAGGGGCTGTCCTATATCCCCGCACCGGGCGCAGCCGCGGGGGCATCGGGCGCTACTGGTGCCAGCGGATCCACCGGGCCGTCCAACACCCAGCCCATTCCCGTGGTGGAGGAGGGTATTCCTCGTCGGGTCTGGACCATTGCCATCGCGGGGGGTGTGGGGGTCATCGCGCTGGTCATTGGGGCCATCTCGCTGATTAATTCCCAGTTGGGCTCCGGTGCCGAATCGCCACCGGAGGAGCCGGTGGCGATTGTTGAGGAACAAGAGGACCCCGCCGAGGAGCCTGTTGAGTCCGAAAGCCCGGAGGTCGAGCAGCCCGAGCCGGTCCCACAACCAGAACCAGAGGTGACCACTGTGGCGGTGCCAAGCTCGGAGGTGATCGGCAAAACCGAAGCCCAAGTGACCGAGATTTTGTCGAATCTCAATCTCCGCATCGACGCGATCACCGGAAATATCGCGCCCTCGCAGGATGCGGTCGGTCAGGCCTACCGGGTGAACCCCAACGGCAGGGTCGCCGAAAACACTCTGATCGCCGTCTATTTTTACGCCGAAATTCCCAACCCTCCCCAGCCCTCCGAGATGGCGATTGACCCGGGCGAGGGTCCCTACGCACCGGGCGATGAAGTCACCCTGAGCTGGCCCGCCTACGCCCAGTGTCCCAGCGGGTTCCCGGTGACTAACTATCGCCTTGAGCTCAGCCGGGGAACCCTGGTGGATGAAGACGACGCGGTGTTGGGAGCCGACACCACCGAGGTGGTGGTCACCCTGGGTGATCCGGGAGATTTCTCGGCCAGCTACGTGGTGAGCTGTTCTGACATCAACACTCCGAAGTCCGCTGCCACCACGCTCAGCATTGTCGACCCGAACGCGCCCGAAGAGGGCTCGGAAGAGGGCTCGGAAGACGAATCGAGTGGGGACTCTGGCGAGTCGGGAACAGAAGAGTAAATCACGGAAGTCAGTAGACTGGCGGCTTGGCCGGAGCGATAATCAGACCGGCCTGTGGGGGAGTGACAAAACAGTGAGCAACCAAGCGAGGGGTCCGTGGACGGGCCGACTGCTCGGTGGCCGCTATGAAGTCAACGGCATCGTCGGTCGCGGCGGCATGGCCGATGTCTACCAGGGTCGAGATGGCCGACTCGGTCGCGACGTCGCCATCAAAGTCTTAAAAGCCACCCTCTCCACCGACGTCACGGCTCGTGAGCGTTTTCGTCGCGAGGCGATGGCGGTGTCGAAAATGGCCCACCCCACCGTGGTGCGAGTGTTTGACGCCGGCGACGAGGTCGACGCCGATGAACACGGCAACCCGACGGGTTCCACCACCCCCTACATCGTGATGGAGTTTGTGAAGGGGCGTCTGCTGAGCGACATCATTCACCGGGGCATCATTGACGAGGCCGCAGCTCTGGGAATCGCCGATGGGATGCTCAACGCCCTGGAAGTCTCGCACCAGGCCGGTATCGTCCACCGTGACATCAAACCGGCAAACGTGATGATCACCACCGACGGTGGTGTGAAAGTCATGGATTTTGGTATCGCCCGCGCCATTGCCGACACGGTGGCAAACGGTGGTGAAACGTCATCCATTGTCGGCACCGCGCTCTACCTCTCACCCGAGCAAGCCCGCGGCCAAGACGCCACTGAACGCAGTGACCTCTACGCGCTGGGGGTCGTCCTCTACGAAATGTTGGCCGGTCGGCCACCCTTCGAGGGCGACTCACCCGTGTCGGTCGCGTTTCAACACATCAACGACGAACCGGCTCCGCTTGGACTGCAAAATCCCACGGTGAGCCGTGGCACGGCGCGCATCGTGCACAGACTGTTGGAAAAGGAAGCCCGGGAGCGCTTTTCGTCCGCCACCGAGGTGAGAAAAGCCCTGTTGGCCTTGCCCGAACCGGGGGCGCCAGAGCCGGAAGAGGTCCCGACCGTCGCCGTGGCGGAGACTACGGAACCACCGCCCGTCACGGCCAGTATCCCGCAACCGACGTGGCAGTCTCGCGCCGAACCCGCGGTGGATTTTTCGCTCCCGGCGGGTGGCAGTGTGCAGCAGGCGAGCGTTCCCCGACTGGCGATCGCCTTCGGGTCAGTCATTGCGATTTCCATGTTGATCGCCATTGTGGTCTGGCTGTTCACCCTGAACCCCTCCACGGTGTCGACCGCGGCTGCTCCCATGGTTCCCGACCTTCGGGGCCAAAGCCAGGCCGTGGCGGTGAGCACCGTCGAGTCTTTGGGCTTAAACCCCGCCGTAGTGGAGGAAGTAAGCGGTGAGTTTGACGAAGGGCTGGTCATTCGCACCGAACCGGGCCCGGGACTGCGCGTGGCCCAAGGCGAGAGGGTTCGCCTGTTTATCTCCGCGGGAGCCGATCAAATACGCCTGCCCGATGTGGTCAACCAAACCTCCGAGGAGGCGAGGGAGCGATTGACCGAGCTTGGCTTGGCCCCCACCGACGACCGCCTCGACTATTCGCCAAACATCCCCGAGGGCACGGTATTGGGGATGGTGCCAGAGGCGGGCACGATGCTGGACCCCGCAGACCCGGTCACTCTCGTCGTCTCTAACGGGTTGGTGTTGGTGCCGGATGTCCTGGGAATCACCGTGGGGGAAGCGAACCCGCTACTGAGCGGTCCGGATATTCAGTTGACGGTGCGCTTGCAGCCAGATACCAGCTGTCAGGGACAGACCGTGCAATCGCAGTCGCTCAGTCCCGGGGAGCACCCGCAGCGCTCGGAGATTACCCTCACCTACTGTTCCGGGTTTGACCCGGAGAACCCGTTTGTGCCAGAAGTGGGCGACGGCTAGACAACCCGACTATTGTGCGACTACGCAGTACTGCCGGTCACCCGAGGGCTTAAGCCCTTGGCCTTTTCCCCGGCTCCCACCAAGCCGGCCTTTTCTAACCAGTTGCCGAGCATTTGGTAGCCACCCTCGGTGACCACCGATTCGGGGTGGAATTGCACGCCGTATACCGGCTCCTCGGTGTGACACAGGCCCATGATGACACCGCCCTGGGTTTTTGCGGTGATGTCGAGTTGTGCGGGAACTGTTCCATCGACCACGGCGAGGCTGTGGTAGCGGGTGGCGCGAAACGATTCGGGCACCCCGGAAAAGAGTGCGCTGCCGTCGTGGACGACCTGGGAGGTTTTGCCGTGCATCAGCTCCTCAGCGTGTTCCACCCTCCCGCCGAGGGCTTCCGCAATGGCCTGGTGGCCCAAACACACCCCGAGGAGGGGGGTGTGCGCCCGGATGGCTTCGTGGACCAGGGGAATGGAAATCCCCGCGTCGGCGGGGGTGCCCGGGCCCGGGGAGAGCAAGACGCCGTCGTATCCACTGATGAGTTCGGCAAGCGCGTCGACGCTCACCGAGTCGTTTCGAATCACGTCGGTGGTCGCACCGAGCTGGTGGAGGTAGCCGTTTAGGGTATAGACAAAACTGTCGTAGTTGTCGACAACGAGAATATGGACCATGTCACCCCACCGTGGATTGTTCAACTAGGAAAGTATCAGCGACAAACGGGAAAACGACGAAAAACAGCAGGGCCAGTACCGACAGACCCAAAATGACTGCTTGGAGTGTTTTTGCCCACCGCGGCCCCGGCAGCGCCCTCCACAACCAGAGATACATCAGGTCACCTCACTCGCGACGGTGGCGATTTCTGCGGGCGGGCCGCCCCCTCGCGGATACCAGGCGTCAAAGACGGCGTAGGCGATGATGCGTTCTGCCTCCGAAAAGCGCGGGTGACAGCTAGTCAGCGTGAGGAGTCGCTCGGTGGCCTCAGCATCTGGTTGGTGGGGAATGGGGGCTAAGACTTCTACCTGGGTGGGCCACACGTATTCGAGGTTTCGAAATTGGTAGCTGTACCAGCCCTGTTCGACTTCCACGTAGAGCCGGTCACCGGCTCGCAGTTCACCGATTTCACTAAACGACGCCCCGTAGGTGGTGCGGTGTCCCGCTATTCCGACATTGCCCAGTTCACCAAACTGGGCGGTCTGCGGATAGCGCCCCACTCCCAATTCCCGACTGTTGAGTACCGTCTGAAGGTCCACACCTTCAGCGATCGTGCGCGCGTAGGTGTCACCAAACCGCGGCACATACAACACCGCGAATGCCTCGCCTTCTGTGACATCTCCCACCACCGGGGGATCGATGGCCGTCGCGCTGCCGTCTGATTCCCCGCGGGCTTTGCCGAATGTGTCCGGTGTCTCGCTGTCCCACTGGGAGGCCACCTCGGATGCCGAGCGGGCTTGGCTCGAGCCTTGTATCCAGTCGTTGACGCCCAGATACCAGCCAAAGAACAACAACCCCACAACCCCTACGGTGAGGCTCACCTCGCCGGCAACACCCAGCCAGAAACCCGGCCGTCGTGATCGCCCGGAGGCAGTGGAGGGTTGCGCCGTCATTTTCCTCAGTCTACGAGCACCCCGCCAAGAGCCACCCTCCAGTACACTCGGGGGCATGGCTGATCAAGGGCGCGGACGTACCTCCGTGAGTGTTTCCGAAGACGACGACAACAACCCGCCGTGGTTCAAACCGGTGATGTTTGGACTGATGCTGATTGGTTTGGTGTGGATTCTCGTCTACTACATCGCCGGAACAGGGTGGCCCATTCCCCAAATCGGCGCCTGGAATATCGCGGTCGGCTTCGGCATCATGTTCGCCGGCTTCTTAATGACCACGCGCTGGCGCTAGCCCCGGCTCACTCGATTCACCCGGCTAACTCGGCTTTAGTTACAGCCGTGTAGTTTTTCCCCCTGTTGATGAGACTGTGGATAACCCTACGTCGTGCCGCAAAGTGGCGCCTACAGCAGGACAAACCGCGCCGCACTGAGCAGCACCAAGGCCCCTGTCGTGAGGCCAAACACCCCGGGGATGCCACCGGGAATATTCCCCTCTTCCCGAGCGCGCACCACACCCCACGCGATGGCTAAGCCCACCAGTAACCCGCCGATGTGCGCCTGCCAGGACACCCCCGGAACGATAAAGCCCAACACCAGGTTCAACAACAGCACGATTAAGAGCTGGGGGTTTGACACCCCAAAGCTCTGCTGGAGTACCAACAGGGCACCGAAGAGTCCGAAAATGGCGCCGGAGGCGCCAATGACCGCCTGGCCGTAGCCCAACCACAGCACCGCCACCGATCCGCCCAAACCGGAAATGAAAAACAGCAGGGCAAAGCGGCCGGACCCGAGAAGTCGCTCGATGAGGGTCCCCAATACCCACAGCGAATACCCGTTGAAGAGGATGTGGAAGAAGGAACGCTCGGAGTGAACAAAGAGCGCCGTGAGCATTCGCCACGGCTGATCGGGCGTGAGCGGGGGGTAATACAGCGCCAGGTTCGTGACAATGCCGCCGCTGAGAAGCTGGCCGAGGTAGACGACCACAATGGTCGCCAGCAGCGAATAGGTCACTGGTGCCTCAGCCCACCATCCGCTGCGACCCGCCCTCCGAACCGACTTGGGTTGACGCGCTTTGGCCTCCGCCTGGCATTCCGGGCAGTGCACCCCGACGGGAGCGGCGATCTGGCAATCGCCGCAGATTGTTCTCGCGCAGCGCTGACACAGCACATAGCTCACCCGCTTGGGGTGGCGATAGCAGAAGTCGTCGGAGGACGACCCTTCAGTGCTCACTAGGCGTCAGAAATACTGACCCGGTGGATGATGACGTCGTCGACGGGACGATCGTTGGCACCGGTGGGCGTGGCTTCAATCGCTTTCACTACCGCCTGGGACTCCTCATCGAGCACCACACCAAAAATGGTGTGGTTTCCCTGCAACCAGGGTGTGGCGGCGGTCGTCACAAAAAACTGTGAACCGTTGGTGCCCTGGCCGCCGCGCTTTCCGGCGTTGGCCATCGCCAGCAGGAAGGGCTCGTTGAAGCTCAGCTCCGGGTGAATCTCATCGTCGAACTGGTAGCCGGGACCACCGGTTCCCGTGCCTAACGGGTCACCACCTTGAATCATGAAGCCCGGAATGACCCGGTGGAAAATCACGTCGGTGTAGAGCGGGTCTGAGACCGTCTCGCCCGTATTCGGGTGAGTCCAGCTGATGTCGCCGGTGGCGAGACCGACGAAGTTCTTCACGGTCTTGGGGGCGTGGTTTTCGAATAAGCCCAGCCGAATATCGCCGTGGTTCGTGTGCAAGGTCGCGAGGTGAGTGTGCAATGTCATTCCTTAAGTCTGCCAGGAATCAGAAGGTCCACGTGCGGGGGCACCAAGAACACTCCCAAGGTTTTCTGCCAGACTGAAGATTATTCCACTGGAAGGAGTGGTTCCATGGAACTATCCAAGAAACGCGAACGTGAACTCAGTCGCCTGAGCGACGACGCCGGAGATCTCTGGCAGAAACAACGCGACCTGCTCGCCCGGGCATCTGAAGTCCTGCGCGACGCCGGCCGTCACGCCGGCGACATCGGCCGAGACGAGCTCTACCCGAAGGCGAAATCGTCACTCCAGCACGCGGTGGCCCCCGCACTGGAAAAGGTCCGCCGGCACAAGCCCCAGCCCGAGCCGGAGTCAAAAATGGGCGCCGGAGCTTTCGCATTGATGGCAATCGGTGCGGCGACGGTGGCTGTTGTGGGCTACGCCATTTGGAGCACGCTGCGCGCCGACGAAGACCTGTGGGTCGAGGCCGACGACGCCTAAGCGCCTTACCCGTTTAGGGTGGGCAGGCCGATTTCCCCGGTCGGCTCTTTGAGCCGGTCGCGCTTTTTCACGTAGACGCCTCGGCGCTGTGACGCGAGGAAGCTACCCAACACCACGAGCGGGAACCCGACCAGGAACCCCGGGGTGAGTGGCTCGTTTAAGAACAGTACGCCCAGGAGTATCGCGACGACCACGTTGACATAGACAATCAGCGTGGATCGGCCGGGGCCCACTTCTTTGATCAGCTCAAAGAAGAAGATAAAGCCCAGGGCGGAGGCCACGACGCCGAGGTACAGCACGGCAACGAGCGAATCGGTGGGTGGGGTTGCCGCGATTTCAGACGGCAGGTTCAACCAGGCGGGAATCGCATAGACCGCGGAGACCATCATCATGGAGAGCGTGATGACTCCCAGAGTGGGAACGTCGTGGAGTTTTCGATCCGCAATAATTGGCGCGATCGCATAACCCGTCGCCGCTCCCAGCAACATCACCACCGGTAAGACGGCGATACGACCAGAGAACGCGTCGATTCCCACCAGCGCCACAACACCCGAGAAGCCGAGCACCAGGCCCAGCACGGTGAGCGGGTGCCACGCGGAGCGATCGCCCAGTAACCCAATGAGGAAAGCGGCGATAAAGGGCACGGTGGTGATTAACAGACCGGCGAGGCTGGAGGAGACTGAGCGCTCCGCTTCGGTGATGAGCGCCCACGGTCCCACCATTTCAATCACCGCAAACCCGAGAACAAACGGCCACGCTTTTAAGGCGGGGCGCAGAGCACCCCGGGCGAGTGCGATCGGAAGCAGCACCAGCGCCCCAATGGTCACCCGAATCCAGACGATGCTGGGAGTGGAGAAGGATTCAATGGCCAGCGCGATAAAGAAGTAGGGCGTTCCCCAAATGATTCCGGTGATGAGAAAGAAGACAAAACCCCGTGCGGACATCAGGCCATGCTAGTACCCCCGATGGGCTGTGTCAGACCACCGTGTGGGTAACGCAAAGGGGGCGAGTCCAACCTGGACTCGCCCCCTTATGAAGTGTGTGTGCTACTTGACGGAAGCCTTCAACTTCGATCCAGCCGACACCTTCACACCGTTTGCTGCAGCGATCTGGATGGTCGCACCCGTCTGTGGGTTGCGTCCGGTGCGAGCTGCTCGGTGGGTGCGCTCGAAAGCGATCCAACCGGGGATAGTAACTTTGGTGCCCTTCTTCAGTTCACCGGTCACTACGGTGAACATTGCGTCGAGTACACCGTTCACTGCGGCCTGAGTCTGGCCGGTCTCAGCTGCAACAGCAGCAACGAGCTCTGAGCGATTCATTTGGTCTGGTCCTCCTCGGACTTTGTGAGCGAGCTAAACCCGGTATCACCGAGCCGTAAGAAAACTACCAGCTGGCCTTAGTGATACCCGGTAACTCGCCACGGTGTGCCATATTGCGAAATCTCACGCGCGAAATGCCGTATTTGCTCAGCACACCGCGGGGACGACCGTCGATTTCGTCACGGCTGCGCACCCGAATGGGAGACGCGTCGCGAGGCAACTTCTGCAGGCCCTTGCGCGCCGCTTCACGCGACTCGTCGGTTCCCTTCGGGTCGACCAGAGCCTTTTTCAGCTCGAGACGCTTCTCGGCGTAGCGCGCGACGATGATCTTGCGCTGTTCGTTCTTGGCAATCTTTGATTTCTTCGCCATCTGTTATCGCTCCTCGCGGAATTCGACGTGCTGACGCACGACCGGGTCGTATTTTTTCAGCACCAAACGGTCGGGGTCGTTCCGGCGGTTCTTCCGGGTGACATAGGTGTAGCCGGTGCCGGCAGTCGACTTCATTTTGATGATCGGTCGAACATCCTGTGCCTTTGCCATTAGAGCTTCACCCCCTGGGACATGAGGTCGCGCACAACGGCGTCGATTCCTCTCGCATCGATGACTTTGATGCCCTTCGCCGAGAGTGTCAGGGTGACACTGCGCTTCAGCGACGGCACAAAGTACGTCTTCTTTTGGATATTCGGGTCGAAGCGCCGCTTCGTCCGACGGTGTGAGTGCGAAACGTTGTGGCCGAAGCCGGGCTTCGCCCCTGTTACTTGGCAGACTGCTGCCATGGTGTCCTCCTGTTGATTACCGTGAGACGAAAGGGCCTCACCCAAGATCACTTGTCGGCACGCGACACAAAGAATCGATTTCTCGAGGGTCTGTGAGCCAGCGCACAAGATGGGCGGAAAACCGCTCAACCCCTAAAGTGTAGGGGTTTGACCACTCAATTGCCAGTCGATGCTCTGTGGCAGTCCGGGCAGAGGCCAAAAACGTCGACCACGTGTTCGGGTTCAAAGTAGCCGTGTGCGCTGGCCACACTCGCCGCCCACGACTCCACCGGTTCAGCCGAGATCTCCGTGGTGGCCCCGCAGCGACGACACACCAAGTGGTGGTGATGGCCGGGGCGGCAGGCGCGATACACCGTCTCACCATCGCGGGTGAGTGAGTCAGCGACCCCCTCACCCGCGAGCGCGGTGAGCGCGCGGTACACGGTCGCCAGCCCGATCGCAGAGCCAGAATCGCGAAGTGCCTGGTATACGTCTTGTGCGCTCGCGAAACCCGGTGTCCGGTCGAGTAATTCGCGCACTTCGTCGCGCTGTTTGGTTCGACGTTTCACGGCATTCTCCTGCGGCTGAACGCTTCTCCGGCGTCTGCGGGGTCGTCGTGGATGACATCCAGAACCGTCTCGTCTGAACCGTGTTCGGGGTGGAGGGTACCGAGGCCATACGCCTCGGCGAGGTGTTCGGCGGTGAGGACGTCATCGGGCGCGCCGCTGGCCACCACGCGGCCCGCCATCAATAAGACGTAGTCCGCCGAGCGGGCTTCCTCTAAATCGTGGGTGGTGTACACCACGGTGCAGCCTTGTTCGGGTTCGTCGTGAATGATCTGGTCGATGACCCTCGCCGAAGGGACATCCATTCCCGTCAGAGGCTCATCGAGCAGCAGCACGCTGTGGTCTTGGGCGAGGGCTTGGGCGACAAACACCCGCTGGCGTTGGCCACCAGAGAGTTGGTGAATGCTGCGATCGGCGAGGTTCACAATATCCAACTGTTCCATCGCCTCGCGGACACGCTGTTTATCCACCGGGCGAAGGCGGCCGAGCCCGCCTCGGGTGGCAAAGCGTCCCATTCGCACCACTTCACGCACCGTCATCGGAATTCCCGGTGTAATGGGCATGTACTGGAGGACGTAGGCCACATCGGAGAGGGCCTCCTCGGGTGTTTTGCCCAGTACCCGCAGTTGGCCCTGGTCGACTTCGAGCAGGCCGGTAATGGCGTGCAAGACGCTGGATTTTCCGCTTCCGTTCGGGCCGATGATCGCCACGGTGGACGCAGTGGGAATACGAAAACTGGAGGGCTCGACGACGACGCTGCCCTCTCGGACAATGCGCATGTCGCTGGCGACAATGGCACTCATGCATTCACCTCCGCCCGTGGACGGGTGACCAGACCGATCACTTCTCGAGCCCCCATCACGAGGAAAAACAACACCACGGGGATGAGAGCCATTGTCGCTGACCCGGCAGTGCCAAGATAAAAACTCAGTGTGAGGCCAAGCCATACCGATCCGACACCGATCAGGGCGGCAACCACCATGAGCCGGGGAATCGTGCGCACGAGCAGGCTCGCCACCGCGGGCGGCCCGATGAGTAACCCCAGCACCAGGAGGGTGCCGACGGATTGGTAGCTGCCAATAATGGCCAGCGCGATGAGTGCCAGCAGGATGGCGTGGGTGGTCCGCGGGTGCAGGCCCAGCAGGTGAGCTTTGTCGCGGTTGACGCTCAAGACCGCTAGCGGGCGATAGAGCACGAGAGACACGGCGAGCACGATGGCCAACAACACGAGTTGGCCGGTAATGTCCGACCAGGACACTCCCAGTGCGTCGCCAAAGAGGATGCTGGTAAGTGAGCCGGCGTAGGAATCAAGCCTCGAGAGAATCACCACACCGAG